>LBSW01000013.1 GCA_000990145.1 Parcubacteria group bacterium GW2011_GWB1_37_13
TATGCGCGCTGTACGTTTACAGCATTCAATCCCTTTGGTGATTCCTCTGTTTCAAAAGAAACAGCATCACCTTCTTTGAGTTCATCAAAAGTTACACCAACAAGAGAATTGCTGTGAAAGAATAAATCTTTCGCAAGCCCTTCTCCAGTAATGAAGCCAAATCCCTTTTCATTTTTCAATGTTTTTATTTTACCAGTCATTGTCTTTTTAGTTAGGTTATTAAATACAAATAGATATATATACTTAAGAAATCGACTCTTTTCGCACCTACTTTGTCTGCACAGTATATCACAAAGAAATTACTTTTTCAAGCAAATTTTTTATTTTACGCCAGATAAACCAGTCAAAAAAGCAGCCAACTCTTCATCTTTTATCTCTCTAAAAGCGTTGGATTTAAGATTACCTAATTTTATATTCATAATCCTTTCGCGTTTTAGATCCGCGACTTCCTGAAAAAGACGGGAACACATCCGCCTGATTTGATGTTTCTTTCCTTCAGTTAGAATTATTCTGAAAGTAAAATCATTTATAATTTTCACCTTGCACTTTTTTGTCACATATCCTTCAATATTTACTCCAGCTTCCATTTTTTGCTTGAAATTTGAACGCAATTTTTTTGAGGTTTTTACAACGTATTCTTTTTCGTGAAAATATTTAGGATTTAAAAGCTGGTCTGTGATTCGTCCGTCATTCGTAAGAATCATAAGTCCGTGCGAAGCCTTGTCCAATCTTCCCAAGGGGAAAAGATCTTCTCTCGGAGAATCCGTTTCAATTCCAATGGGCTTATTATAAGCAAAATATTTATATTCTTTCTGTTTTACTTCTTTTACTTCTATTTTATCTGTTTCTTTTACCTTACTGCCAAGCACAGCTAGTCTGCCGTTAATAAAAACTTTTTTTTCTTTCACCAACTCGTCTGCTCCTCGCCTGGTAGAGATTTTTTTTAAGGCAAGGTATTTATTTATCCGCATCGGAAAAATTCCCATTTTCTTTATTATTTATCCCCCCTTCCTGCGTCTTAATAGTAGCAGTAGTTTCTTTATCTAAATCTAAAGGATGACTTGAGACGGGAATAATTTGTTTATGGAAAGCGAAAGGTTGATTAGAACCGAAAAGGTGCTTAGCTATAAGTATTAGCAAAAGTATAAGGACTAGCAGAAGCGACCATCCGAGCAAATTCGTAGGCAGGAATCCCGCGCCAAAGGCGTTTGCTCCGAGAGACACATTCTCGTTTTCATCTATTGATGATGGCGCTAACGCTGGCGCTGGTTCGCTCCAAACCTGCGCGGAAACGTTGGCGACCACTGATTGAGGAAAGTTAGAAGGGTCAATATAACTCAAAGTCGCAGGAAAACTCAAATTTATTCCAGCGGGAACATTGTTTTGTACTCTTAATCGAACTGTCACTGTGTCTTGGCCGTTTGCTTTTAGAGTTCCTAAATTAAAAACTAAAGTGTTACCGGATCTAATTGGGTTATTCGGATTTGAAAATATGTAATCTACCTGGTAGGGAAGATCAATCCGAAGTATAAGACCGGTAATTGATGCATTGCCGATATTCTGATAACTTACGGTGTAATTAATTTCATCACCTGGACGCGGTCTAGTGTTGTCGAGCGTAGGTGTAATCGGCTGATTGCGATCTACAGAAGAATTGATTAGAACAAGTGAAGTTGGAGTGGGTTTAGAATTGCTGGCTGGAATTGCGGTTACTTGTCCGCGAACAGTTACCGTAACTGAATCGGTGAAAGAACCCGCATTATTACTGCAAATGATTATATATGTTTTGCTTGATGTCAGTAATCCAGTATAAAAAGATCCCGGACCGATATTTTTTACCCCTGCCCAGCTAGCTGATCCGCCGGATGCGAAACAAGAACTTGCATTAGTTGTAAACCAGCGAATATTTGTAGACGAATTGTAAGCGATATTTGTTGAATCTGCGGAGATAGTTACCGTTGGTTGAATATTTACAATATTATTCACGGGGCTGCCTCCTGTATTAAAGTAAAAGATGTTTCCATAAACCGTGTCTCGTGAATTCTCCGCCACTGCTCGAAAATAATATGTGGTGTTTGGTGTAAGTCCAGAAATATTTTTGTTGTAATCTGTTGATCTAGAACCATAAGAACTTTTTGAAGTTAAATATCCAAAATTTGTATTTGTGCCGTATTCAAACCAAGCGCGAACAGAAGAACCATTTCCTTCTACTCGTCCATTTAAAGTGGCGCTTCCGGCGCCGACATTAGTCGCGCTTCTAGTTGTCACATCTGGTTCATTCGATTCATCTTCATCATCATCCACGTAAACTGTTACTGAATCACTGGCTGAATCATTGTTGTTGTAACAAGTAATACGATAAGTTGTTGTGTCCGTTAAAGATCTCGTATTGAAAGATCCGGAGGTGTCTATGCTTCCAGACCATCCATTATCACCGTTGCTTGCTCTGCAAGTATCTGCATTGCTTGAAGACCAACGCAGAGTAGTGTTATCTTCAAAATCTATATTTGAGTCATCAGCCCGAAGAGAAACTGATAGATTTCCAATAAATGGCCGGTAATCATAGTAATAGTTAGAATAGGGTTTGTAATATGCTACAGGTGTCGTCTGATGATAATACCTGCAAGGCAACGTTCCATAATAATTTATTGCATTTATATCTTGGCAAACTGCTCGAGGAGCGGGAGAGGGCTGATGAGGGGGATTATAAGAAGGAGTATAATAATTCTTTACAACCGTAGTTGACAGGTCCAGATCTATCGGAAGACCGGGCAGGGGTGGGAGATTATCTTGAGGTCTTCCTTCAAGAATGTTGCCAATGTGCTGGGTCGGGTCTAAAAAATCCACAAAATCATCAAAAAAATCTGCTTTTGTTGAAGAGGGTACAGTCGCGAATCCTAAAATCAGGAGCGCAAAAAGTCCATATAGAGTAATTTTTTTCATTATTATTTTCATAATAGAAGATACAAGTACTATATATTATAATTTATATAATGTCAATAGGGTCGTAGGGAGCAGTAGTAAATTTTCTAAATAAAATTAATTAAAAAATTATACATACCCATACCGCAAACTCCTTGTATTGGTTTTTCCGCTTCTGGTTTTCCAAGATCAATTTCTGTTTCTCCAGTTTGGGGTAAAATCTTTTTAAATCCGACAGAATTAATTACAAGTGATGCTGAACAATCATATGTGCCGCCTGTTTTCATAATAAGTTTTGTCGGTACGCCTGCTTTTGCAGAAGAAACATTTGGAAAATAACCGCCTCGAGCATTGATAGTGATATATTGAATGCCATTTCTTATCTCAACATTTTGCGCTGATTCGGGATTTGATTTACCGGTAAAGATAATGATCAAAGTAATAATAAGACCAAACGTGACAATAATTGAAGCTGTTTTGTTTATTCCGTTAAAGATTTTCATATAATAATTATATATTAAATAATGGATTAATAATTCCCAGCCCCGCAAGTCCAGCTAAAAGCGCGAATATTCCAAGACCTATTACAACTACTCCAACAGACTTGAAGAACAGGGAAGCGTGTTTTCCATGCGCGAACGATGCCGACCCAAATGACAAAAGCGCAAGCATCGGCAATGTTCCTAATGCGAATGAAAACATAATCATAAATCCTGATATAAACGATCCACTGGAAAGCGCCACGATTTGCATTGATTGTGTAAATCCGCAAGGCAAGAAAAATGTTCCGAATCCAATAATAATTGGAGTAAGAGTTTTATGTTCTATTTTTCTGAAAAAATTAAAGATGCCAGTGGGAAGGGTTATCCGATTTCTGGAAAATACTCCCGTCAAATTAAGACCAAGCAAAAGCATGATGATGGACGCGGCAATTCCCAGCATTGCGGAAAATGTAAAATTAATGCCAATAGTTTGTCCTACGGCTCCGAGCACTCCTCCCAATAGCGCGAAGCTCGCGAGCCTTCCGATATGAAAGAGGGTAAAATTTTTTTTATCGTTCACCTCGTCCTGCGACACTTTTGCGGACAAAGACAAAACCAGTCCGCCGACAATTGCGAGACAGCTTGAAACTGATGCAATAAGTCCTATTATAAAACTTGTAAGCGGCGTAGTTTTGCCTCCCATTCCAAGATTAAGAATTCCTGATTTTTGCAGTATAAAAAATAATACCAGAAAAATAAGTCCGATAGGTATCGCTTGCCAAATAGTATTGTCGTTTATTTTTTCTTGCGTTTTTTTATCAACCGAAAGAGTATAGCCATTTGATTTTATTTTATCTGTGAGTATTTGCGCTAATTCTTTGGGATCTTGATTGCTGTCAGCTTCTATCAGAACAGTTTCTTTCTTTAAATCAACTTGAACATTTTTGATCTTATCTTGTTCTTTCAAAATATCTTCAATCAAGATTTTGCAAGATGCGCAATGCGTGCCGGTGACGTGAAATGTATATGTTTTATATTTTACATCCATGAAGTCATACTAGCATAAAATTTTACAAAGAAAAAAACTCCATGTTCTACGACTTATTATCATATATCTGACAAGACTTTACTTAAATTGGCGCTTTTTCGGGAGCTCTGTCATTATTCGTTTCTATGAATTCTTTGATTACTGACTCATCAATTGTTTGGAGTTTAAGAAGATAGCCCCAGGATGTTAACGCGACCGGAACGCCTAGATCTTTACGAGCCAGCATTATTTTCTTTCCAGAAGAATTATTGAATGCTTCTTTGATTCTATTTATCTGACTTTGTTCTAATCCTTCTTTATACCAAACGACCGTCGCGCCGTGTTCCATACTGTGAAGAATAAGTTCATCGGGGACAATTTCGTATTTGATTCCAGGTCCCGCCACGCCAGCCCAATGCGGTCCAGAAGTTGGGGGATTTGAACGATATGCTGGATGTGACGCATTTTTTGCAACATGTCCTGCGCCCTCATCCGCCATTTTCTCTCCCATCATTTGTTTACTAAGTTTTTCTAGATTTTTTTCTCCTTCTTTGCTGGATAACCATGTACCGCCAATCACAATAATCAGTGTAAGCGATACAATCCCTGCAATAACTTTTTGATCTGTTGTCATAATTATTTTGATTAAGTTAATTTTTAAGCTCCGCACCCTGCCCCGCCTTTTTGAGGTTGCGGTTTTATTTGTGATAACACTTTTTGATATCCAGAAGCGCTGGAATATTCAGACGAAAGAATTTTCTTCGGGTCGGCTGTATTCCAATCCATATTTTTCGATGCGAAAAAAGTTTTAATGGATTCATATTGGTCCGGAAACCACAGAGCATTTACTTTAAGCGCGAATTTGTACATATCAGTTTCATTTACCCCTTGCGAGGCCATAAGTTCCAAGAGTCCGAGCATTGCTATGCCGTGATTGCAATCAGGGAAATAGGTTGAATTATCGCAACACGGACGATAAATGTTTTTTGCTACGCGCTCAACCAAGTCCTGCTGTTCATTAGTAAGCTTTATGAAGGAGTGCATGCTGTAATGTCCCATCGCCCCGCCTTTTGAGAGCGTCCAACCGCCGGTTGAGGCAAAATTTTCCGCTCCGCCGTATCTTTTGTCCATCATCGGGCCATTTTCTAGAATTGGATTCTTATTTGCCAATCCAAAAGCCCAAAGCATATTTAATATCACCCCAGAATTTTCAGGTGTAATTACTAGATTTTCGTTATTATTGCTAGTCAATAATTTTTTTTCTGTTTCTGATAATCCACCTCTTTGACTGTAAAGATTTTCAAATTTTGCTTTATCAATCACTCCAGCTTCCACCATTTTTACTCCCATATCTTTCCATCGTACCGGCAACTCTACACCATTTTGGAAAGAAATTGTGTTTTTATTTAATTGCGTAGGAGGTAATAAAGTTTCTGTTTCTTGGTTCTTTGGCAATCGCACCGTGTATAGAGAAGTTCCAGTGATTAAGGCTATCACAATAATAATGCTAGTTATTGGGGACATGTTTTTTTCTTTTTTTATTTCATTTTCCATATTTTTGATTTATTTTTTATTTAAGCCAGCCGCTTATCGTTTGGACAAGCTGGTTAAGATAAATGTTAATTTTTGTTTGGAATGCTCCTCCGCCCATCGCTAATTGGTTTGTCTGCGCGAGATATAAGATGAAGATGCCCATCAGAAGGAAAGTAGCGCCGGATATCAAGTCGGCTATCGCAAGATTAATTTTCCTTCCGCCGATTGAGTAAGACAGTCTTTTGTTTGATTCCATAATTTTTTGGGTAAAATCATTCTTATCCAAGAAATATGCAATCAGAAAAAGCGGAGCGACCATGCCGAAAACGTAGGCAAGAGAATAAATTCCTCCCCAGAAAACAGAATTGGGCAGCACCGACAAGGCGATAACTCCGGCTAAGACCGGGGCGCAACACATAGTCGCAAATCCTGAAAAAATGCCCAGCACAAAAACAGAACCAGCGTTTATGATTTTTAACTTCGAATGAACCGAAAATGGCATCGAGAAATGCCAGCCCAGCAGTATTGATGCGCCGAGGAACGCAAGGAGTATTCCGCCGACAATGAATATCGGGTCGTGATATTTACTCAATAGTTTCCCCAGTCCTGCCGCTCCCAGTCCGAGCGGCAGGAACACCGCCAAAAGACCCAGGAAAAATACAAAAGTCATCCGAAGAACTTTCTTTTTTTCCCTGAAAATTGATCCAAGGTATGACGGCAATAACACAGTGATACAGCATGGCGCGAATAATGCGGCTATTCCGGCGATAAATGCAGTGATAAGCGATGCGATAATTAATGTTTCCATAATTATTTAAGTTTTTCTATTTCCTTGATTAATTTGTCGTTAGCCAAAGCCATATTTGGGTCATCCATGGTGAATCTGATTATTCCTTCTTTGTCGATAATGAAATAAGTATGACCAGGCAAAGAGCCGGGATGCATGGATGAATTAAGATTTAACACATCATACGTTTTGGATACAGAGCGCGTGGTGTCAAAAATAATTTTTGACTTTACTAAGTTAGTTGATTTGCTTACGATGTCAAGCCACTGGCTTTTTGGGTCTGTTACGATTGAGAAAGCTACGGTGCTTTCAGTGTCAAATCTGGAATCATTGCCAAGTTCCGCCATTTGGTTCCAGCAGGCTGGATAACACATTGACCCTTCGTTAAAGAAAAGAACAACATTTTTACCGAGATAATCGCTTAATTTAGTTGTTTTTTTGTCAATTGATTCAAGCTCAAAATCAGGCGCCTTTTTGCCTACTGCTTCCTTAAAGTAAATTTTTTCTTTTGCTCCTGAGTCAGCTGTGTTTTTTGTTTCAGAAGGTTTCTTGTTGCCGGCAAACAAAATTAGTCCGCCGATAATAATTACTATCGCGCTGATGAATATTTTATTGTTTAGTATTTTCATAATGATTGGTTTAAGTTAAAATAGTAAAAAAATCCCCTTGAAGGGATTTAAAAGACATAGCTAAAAATTTTACGACAAAATTAAAAGCTATGTCTTATCTGAAAAAGACGGGCTATTTTCTAAAAGAGACAAATAAAGATGATATTTCCATTTATATAAATACTGTTTTTGTTTTAAAAAATTTTGTTTGCCGAAAAAATACAGGATTATTCCCAGAATCAAAAATGAAAAGATGAATAATGAAGAAAAAGTCGTTTTTGAAAACTGCTGCCAGTCATTGATATGGTTGAGACTATTATCGCATACAGAAAATCCATTCTCTGCGTAAGGGCAATTTACCATTGGCGTTTCGGACATATGGTTGACTTTAAACAAGCCAAATACCCCAATACTTGCATAAGCAAGCAAAATGAAAAGACCCAGGAATAGTTTTACATTATGCGTTTTCATTTTCATTATTTATTGATTTGTTTGTAAAGCCAGATGCCGAGCAGAATCAGGTCTATCACCACTATTGTCATAATAATAATGCCTAATCCTCCGCCCATTATCCCACCATATCCGTATCCCATCATATAATCATTATACTTTATTTTTTTAAAAAAGCAAAATTAATTATCGACCCGTATTCTTTAATCTTAACGAATTCAAAACGACGCTGATACTACTGAATGCCATTGCGATAGCGGCAAAAATAGGGTTGAGTAAAATTTTGAAAAACGGATATAGAATTCCAGCGGCGACAGGAATAAAAGCAATATTATAGAAAAATGCCCAGAAAAGATTTTGTTTTATTATTCTCATTGTTCGTCTAGAAATTTTTATAACTTCCAAAATGAGCATTAGATCTCCCCTCATTAAAGTGATGTTGGCTGACTCCATAGCAATATCCGTGCCTTCTCCCATAGCGATACCAACATTGGCCTGTGTAAGCGCCGGAGCGTCATTTATCCCGTCGCCGATCATCGCGACAATTTTTCCCTGCTCTTGAAGCTCGCGCACTTTTTCCGATTTTTTATCGGGCAATACCTCGCTCATTACATTATCTATGCTGGCTTGCGCGGCGATAGCGCGGGCAGTGCGATCATTATCTCCGGTAAGCATCCAAACATCTATATTATTTTTTTTAAGAGCCCGCACTGCCTCAATTGATTCTTTTTTCAACACATCGGCAACAGCAAGCGCCCCTTTTAATTTTTTATCGACTACTAGGATAATTACCGTCTTTCCTTCATTTTCAAGCTTCATTATGCTATTTTCGTACGGAGAAATATCAAGACCGATATCCAAAACCAGAGCTCGATTTCCCAAGTAGGCCTCAACTTTTTTGGATTCAATTTGCAAAAATCCGCGCAAACCCTTTCCGGAAATAGCTTTAAAATTTTCTAATTTATAAAGTTCAATTTTTTCCTTTATCACTTCATCCAAGATCGCTTTATCAAGCGGATGTGAAGATTTTTGGTCAATACTTGCGGAGTATTGCAATATGGCCTGCGCCAAAGGATGTTCCGACCGCTGTTCCAACGAAGCGGCAAGATTCAGGATTTCTGTCCGATGACCTTCATTGAATGCTATAATATTAGTCAATTGCGGTTTCCCTTCCGTCAGAGTGCCTGTTTTGTCTAATATCACCGTGTTTATCTTGCCTCCTATCTCCAGTGAAGTGGCATCTTTAATCAAAATTCCCTTGCTAGCCGCGCTGCCGGAAGAAATCATGATAGCCATAGGAGTGGCAAGACCTAACGCGCAAGGGCAAGCGATTATTAAAACTGCCACAAAGTTTATAAGGGCAAAAGTAAAAGCGGGAGCGGGTCCGAAAAAAAACCAAACGATGAAAGTCAGAAAAGCAATAATAAATACCGCGGGAACAAAATAAGAAGAAACTAAATCAGCTAATCGCTGAATTGGAGCTTTAGAGCCTTGAGCTTCTTCCACCATCTTAATAATTTGCGAAAGCACCGTATCCTTGCCGATTTTAGTCGCGCGGAAAGTGAAAGTTCCGAATTTATTTATAGTGCTACCAATAACCGCGCTGTTAATTTTTTTATGAACCGGCATTGATTCTCCGGTAATCATTGATTCGTCAATTTCCGAATCACCTTCAACTATTTTTCCGTCAACCGGAATCATTTCTCCGGGTCGGACAACTATCAAATCTCCCACGACAACATCGGCAACCGCTATTTCCACTTCTTTTCCGCCTCTCATGACTTTTGCAGTTTTGGGCTGTAAACCGATAAGTTTTTTAATGGCTTCCGAGGCTCTGCCTTTCATTAAAACTTCGAAATATTTTCCTAAAAGGATTAGAACGATGATTATCGCCGAAGTGTCAAAATAAATCGCCGGCGTTATTTCTCCTTTTGTAAAAAAATTTGGGAAAAATGTGACTGCCACGCTGTAAAAATAAGCAGAGAGCGTGCCGATGGCAATTAAGGTGTTCATATCGGCAGTGCGATATTTAATAAGAAGCTTAAGCCCGCTGTAAAACTGGAAACCGACCCAAAATTGCACTGGGGTGGTCAAAAGAAGAAGTATCCAATCATTGTTTAAAAACTTAGGTACAAAACCAAACCACTCTGGAAAACTGCCTAAAAATATAAAAACCGAAAGA
>LBSW01000014.1 GCA_000990145.1 Parcubacteria group bacterium GW2011_GWB1_37_13
CCAGGACGATGAAAAATCCTCGCCTGCTGACCACTTGATTTTTAAAGAACACGGGGTTTTCCTTTCTCTTTGGTTTTGGTTTTTTACAACAAAAAAAATCCTGCTACGAGCAGAATTTTGGAGTCTTTTTCGCCATAGACCACAGCGAAAGAGAATATCCTGCTCGGGACTAATAAAGTAATTGGTATTCGGACTTGTTCCCTTTGCGATTACGCAAATCGGGACTTACCGTAGCGGCACTGTACTGGAATCTAACCAGTTTCCCCAATCACTTCTTTTAATTGTAAATGTAAATAACTTTCTCGGACTCTTGTATTTTATTCTATTCACTCAGTCTGTCAATTTTTGTTGTGGATAACTTTAATGATATAATATATTTGTGTCGATATAATTATTATTTAATTTACTTATTAAAAATATGCAAGACGGAAATTGTACTTGTGGCACTTCAACACCATGTGTTGTGCACCCAGCAAAGTAAGAAACTTAAAAATAGTCCCAGTCGGGTTCTTTAGCAAAACCAGTATTTGGAATTTGTCCGATTTCCACAAAAATTCCTGTCGCCTTTAATTCCATTTTTTTGCCTGTGGCTTTTTCCTTATAAACTATTCCTTCCACAAATTTATCGCCTTTTACCTCCAAAATATCTATATTTTTTATAGCTTTCATCTTTGGATTTTTTAAAACTTTAAGAACAGTAATTTCATCGGCGCGAAAAGTATCGCTGCGATTAAGGAGTGTTACAGATTTACAATAAGCCAAAAGTTGGGCGGCAGTTTCAAACCCAGCATTACCTCCGCCGACAACGGCGACATCCATTCCGGAAAATAGAGGTCCATCGCAAGAAGCGCAATAGGTGAGTCCTTTGTGTTCAAGCCTGTCTGCATTTTTTGCAACGAGCTTTCTTCTGCCACTACCGCTTGTTATTAAAATTGTTTTTGTTAAAAATTCCTCGCTTGTTTCAGTTTTTACCTTAAAGCCCGCATCATTTTTCTCTATAGCATTTACTTTTTCACCTTCTTTTATTTTCAAAGTAGAACTTTTATTTTCCCCACTTTCAGCATTAGCCAAAACATGCTTCTTAAAATTTTCCGCAAGTTCATTGCCAGAAAGGGAAGTTGTCCCAATCCAGTTATAAATCTTCTCGGACACGACAGATTGCCCGCCCCATTCGGCAGTTATAAAAAGTGTTTGAAGTCTTTTACGAGAAGCATACACGGCGGCCGCAGCGCCAGCCGGCCCGCCTCCGATTATTATTAAATCATACACCATACAGCTAGTATACACTATATAATAGAATTTTTGAAAAAGTTTATTTTTTTCGTCTCAAAAATGCTGGAACAGCGCTCCAATCATCACCATCATCTTCTATGATTTCCTCTTTAACCTCTTTTTTATCTGTTTTTTTAATGAAATCGCTATTGCTTATATTTCCATTCTGGATGCTGTTGTGTATTTCTTTTTTAACCACAGTCGGATTTTCATCTTTGAGAAGAGTTTGGCCTCCTGCCCCGCCGCTAAAAAGGCTTTTGCGAGGCATGTCAGCCGGGAAATTGGTAGCAATAACTGTAACTTTTATTTCACCCTTTTTCAATTTTTCATCGCGAATTGTGCCAAAGATTACTTTTGCGTCTTTGTCAATTGATTCTGTAATTATCTTTGCCGCTTCTTGAATTTCGTGAATAGTCAAATCGTCTCCGCCAGAAATTGCAAAAAGCACTCCTTTAGCGCCGTGAATTGAAATCTCCAAAAGCGGAGAGTTGATTGCCGCAATAGCCGCTTTTTCAGAGCGTTTTTCGCCTGATGCAATGCCGATACCCATCAAAGCGCTCCCTGCTTCTCTCATCACAGCTTGAATGTCTGCAAAGTCCACATTAATGATGCCAGGAGTAGTAATAAGGTCTGAAATGCCTTCTACAGCTTGACGTAAAACGTTATCACAACGGGCAAAAGCTTCTTTGAAATTAGTGTTTTTATCTGATAATTGGATCAATTTATCATTTGGAATTATGATAATCGCATCTACCTCTTTAGATAATTCCTCAATTCCTTTTTCAGCGATTTTCATTCGGTGATTGCCTTCAAAGAAAAAAGGTTTAGTTGTAACAGCAACGGTGAGTATGCCTTGCTCTTTGGCTGCGCGGGCAATAATCGGAGCGGCGCCAGTGCCCGTGCCTCCTCCCATTCCACAAGCGATGAAAATCATATCAGCTCCCTTGATAACATCTTGAATTTCAGATTTTGTTTCTTCAGCCGCTTTTTTGCCAACCTCTGGATTCATTCCGGCGCCCAAACCTTTAGTTAAATTCTTGCCGATGTGAATCTTTTTTTCAGCTAGAGAATGATGCAGATCTTGCGTGTCAGTATTCATACAAATGAAAGAAACTCCCTTAACTTTAGAATTTATCATATGGTTAACAGTATTTTTACCAGACCCTCCTATTCCGATAACCATAATGCGAGCGAAACTTTCTATTACTTGGTTTATTTTTGGCATAATCTTGTTTGTGTTAATTTTTAAATTGTATAGAATACACACTATCACTCACATAAAGAAAAGTAAAGTCACTTGGAGGCCTTGCCTCCAAGTGACTCAAAGTGACGTATGTTCGAGTTTGTTTATTAATAGTTGCAATTTATTGTTGAAGTAGACTGTAATAATGATTGAGACTTTACTAAACGCACAAGAAAAGGAAGTAATTAGAAAATTATTTTTTGAAGATAAAAATTTAGTTGAGATTGGCAAGGAAATAGGATTATCACCAACACGTATAAGGACGATTAAAGAAGTTGCTTTGAGAAAATTAAGACATTCTAAAAGTTTAAAGTATACAGAAAGAGTTGAATTAAATAGTCGAGATAAGACTACCTACGAAGACAGATTGAGTAGTATTGTTAATATTATATACACTTCAAAAGTGGAAGAAAATGAAAAAATAAAAAAAATCTTGTATAAAATTGATGCTTTCACTTGGATAAAGCGAGGTCGTCTAAGGAAGCTCAATTCCTCAGTTTTCAATGAAATATGTGATGAAATAAAAGCGATAGTTTCTAAAGAAAAATATAATGACCAAAATATTTTAGCTTTAAATAGAATTGTGAAAAGATTGGAACAGGAGGTAGATAAAGCGAATCAAAACTTGGAGGCAAGGCCTCCAAGTTAGAAGTTAGACAAATTCAAGATTATCAACTTCATCTTTTTTTTCACAAGTGTTTTTCCAAGTTTTTAGCGCAAATTCTTCATATTCTTTTTTGGATTTAAACTGACTAAGTATTATAGATTTTTCACAAAAATTAAAATTAGTTGATTGTGTATATTCAATCCAACTTGACGCACTTAAAGATTTTTTAATTACTCCATTTTTATCATAATTATTTAAGTTTACATAAGAGCTTACTTGTAGTAAGTATTCGTTTGAATTTATATGTTTGCTTTTAAATTTTCCTTGGAAAAGTGAACCAGATCTTTTATTTTTCTCATTAAAGTACATGGTATAACCGGTTCCAATTCGTTGCATGAATTTTTCTATTCCTTTTTCTACAAGAGGAGTAAGGATAAAATGATAATGATTAGAATTCAAGCAATAAGCAATAAACTTCACTAACTTGGAGGCCTTGCCTCCAAGTTCCTTCTTTTTTATAAAACTATTTTCATACAAACTGCCAATAGGATCTTTAGTATTAAATTCTTTCATGCTTTGAAAGAATCTTCCTAAATCTGATTTGTTAGAAAATATATTTCTCTTATCTACACCTCTATTATAAATATGGTAATACTCACCCTCTACAAAATTTGTTTTTCTTAGTGACATAAGGTTATTATATTAAAACAATCATTTGGAGGCAAGGCCTCCAAAGAGGTCTCCTAAGAACTCCAAAGAAGTTACGGCATGAGTTGCTTTATGCTTGATTTTAAGGTGTTTTTTAGATCTTTTAAGAGATTAATAAATAAACCTTCAGAGTAACCATTAGCATCTCTGCTGGATATTATGAGACCTAGAGCAGTAAACCAAGAAGAGTCGCGAAGTTTAGTTTTTAGGTTGCCGAAAATATCAGTTGTTCCGAGGATTGAGGGAAGTTTAAGCACAGATTTTGAAAGTTCTTCAAGTCTTGCGATGTTTGCGCTTCCGCCCACGAACACTATGCCCGCCGGCAAAAGCTCATTTCGCTTTATTTTTTTAAAATGATTTTCTATTAGTTCAAAAATATCAGAAAGGCGCGCTTCAGTAATTTCGTCCAATTTTTTCTTTGAAAAATTCTCTTCAATATTCCCTAGTTTAAAACGTTCCGCCATTTCAAGAGGAATTTTGAATCCTAACGCGATATCATTTGTAATATCTGTTCCACCTATGGAAAAAGTTTGAAGCGATATCGGCAATCCATTTTCAAAAACGCAAAGCGATGTCGTTTGATGTCCTATATTAACTAATGCCACTCCCACAATTTTTTGCTTTTCGGACAATGTAATTTGACTGAGAGCTACAGGGGAGGCGATGACATCTATAGTTTCCACTCCCGCCTTCGCTACAACTTCTATCAAGTCTTCCAAATGCTGTATAGAATAAGTCACAAAAAAGGCTTTTACTTCAAGCTTAGTTCCGCGCATGCCTTCCAATCGTCCTAGCACTTCTTTTCCATCAAGCCGGGAAGAAATATGAAATACCTGAATAATTTTTTTATTGCTCAAATTTAAATTATCTTCGCAATCTTGCAGCGCTTTATTTATATCCAGACTCGTAACTTCGCCGTCAGCTTTGGAAATAATCGCTGAACCGGAACTTAGTTCTCCGCGCAGACTTATGCCGCCGACTGAAATAAATGCGCGTTTTATTTTTACGCCAGAAGATTTTTCAGCCATTGCTATGGCATTTTTTACTGAAATTACCGCGGGCAAGGTTTCAACGACGTATCCGCGCCGCATACCCTGTGTTTCACTTTCACCGCCACCAATAATTTTAGGATTTTTCTCTCCTTTTAGAAATTCCCCCACCACGACTCTTGTCATTGAGGAGCCTACGTCTATTCCCACTGAAATATTTCTTATCATATTTTTTGCTATAAAATTTTTCTGCTCTCTCCATTGTACTACTATGTTTCATTCCTTTCAAATGAAGCATTCCGTGGATAACTAAGAAACTCAAGAATTGATTGAAAGTTTTTGAAAAACTTTTTGCCTCCCTTTTTATTACAGCTGGACACAGTATTATTTCTCCTTCATCTTTACGCAAAGAGAAAGAAAGAACATTAGTTGCTTTATCTTTTTTCCTATACTTTTTATTTATTTCTCTAGATTGCTTTTCAGAAACACAGGTCATGGACAAAGAATATTGTTTACCCAAAATATCATTTTTTAATTTTTCAAAACACATATTCTTACTTAGTTACCATCTTGCCAAGCTTTTTGAGTTTCTCTATTTCTTTTCTGCGAGCCATTCTCTTTAGCGCGCTTTTTTTCACTTTTAGCTTAGATTCTTTTCGAATGTTATAGCGAGCGCTCTTTACTTTTCGTATTATGCCTGATTCTTGAATTCTGCGCGAAAAACGGCGCAAAATACTAGAATTATTTTCATTTGGATTTTTTCTAACCTCTATTACAGTTCTTGCCATCCCGATATGAGAAATTAAAAAATTATAATATGACCTTCAAACTTACCCCGCAGATTTTCATACGGAATAAGTACTCCAACAGACTATCATATAAATAATTTTTTGTAAAACTTAATTGACTTTTTTATAAAAAAATATAAAATGACTAGATTATGCAACAGACAGGAGATTACATAACTAAAGAAAAAAGAAAAGCCCTGGAAATTGAATTGAAAGATTTGAAAGGACCAAAAAGAAAAGAAATTTTAGCGAGCTTAGAATATGCCAAGTCATTAGGCGACTTATCAGAAAATGCGGAATATCACCAAACCCGCGAAGAGCAAGGCAAGCTCGAAGAACGTATTGCTAAAATAGAAAAAATATTGCAGTTTTCGCAGAATGTTTTGAAGAGCGGGGGAGATATAATTGAAGTTGGCTCTACGGTGATTGTACAAAAACAAAACAGTGGTGAAAATAAAACTTATACCATAGTGGGATTTGAAGAGGCAGATATGGTAAAAGGAAAAATTTCCAACAGATCTCCTTTTGGCGAAGCGCTTTTTGGCAAAAAGAAGGGTGACAATATTTCGTTTAAGACTCCGAATGGAACAGTTCATTATAAGATAATTAATGTATCTTAATCACCGCTTCAGCGGGATAAAATGTCTTCAATTGACGAAATTAGAGATGCTAGAATAAAAAAACTTGAACTCTTGAAAAGCAAGAGCATAAATCCTTATCCAACTTCTTCCAGTAGGGAAATTTCTTTAAAAGAAGCAATAGAAAATTTTAATGCCCTGGAAAATAAAAAGGACACAAAATGGATAGGAGGCAGAATTATGTCTATCCGCGGTCAGGGCGCAATTGTTTTTTTAACTTTTAATGACGGCACGGGAACTTTTCAAGGTTTGCTGAAAAAAGATGTTGTCGGCGCCGAAAAATTTGATTTTTTTAATAAAGTGGTGGACATCGGGGATTTTGTGGAAATTCAAGGTATTTTTTTTACAACCAAAAGAGGGGAAAAAACGCTCGAAATAAAAGATTGGCATATGCTTTCTAAAAGTTTGAGACCTCTGCCCGAAAAATGGCACGGCTTGGTGGATGTAGAAGAAAGATTTCGTAAAAGATATTTGGATATCCTGATGAATGGAGAGGTAAAGGAACGACTTGTTTTACGCTCCAAAATTGTCAGTCTCGTGCGTAAATTTTATGACGATAATGGTTATATAGAGGTGGAAACTCCAAGATTGCAAATGATAGCCGGTGGCGCTACAGCTAAACCTTTTATAACTCATCACAATGCGCTTGGCGTTGATTTTTTTCTAACGATTGCGCAAGAGTTATATTTAAAAATGCTTTTAGTGGGAGGTTTTACGAAAGTCTACGAGATTGGAAGAAAATTTAGAAATGAAGGAATTGATGCGACACACAATCCGGAATTTACAATGCTTGAGTCGCAGGAAGTATACGGAGATGCAAAAACGGGACGTGATTTTGTTGAAAAATTATTTAAATATCTCATCAAGGAAATTTTTAGTTCATATAAAATGACCGTAGATACTGTAAAGCTTGATTTTGAGAAACCTTTTGAGATTATTGCTTTTTATGATTTGATTAAAAAATATACGGAAATAAAAAATCCTGTTTACGCAGATCAGAAAGAATTAACAGCATATGCAAAGAAAATGGGCGCAGTTATTACGCCGAATGAATCAAAAGAAAATATTTTGGATTTTATTTATAAAAAACTCTGCCGTCCTAACTTAATTCAGCCGACATTTATCATAGATTATCCTGTTGCTTTCAATCCATTTGCCAAAAGAAGAGAAGATGATCCTTCCATTATTGATCGTTTTCAGCTTGTAATTTCCGGTATTGAACTGGTTAATGCTTTTTCTGAATTAAACGATCCGATAGATCAAAAAGAACGTTATCTTGAACAAGACAAAAAAGGAAAAAAAGGGGAGCAAGAAATTTCTCCTACCGATGCGGCGTATCTAGAGGCGATGGAGTATGGTATGCCGCCAAATAGCGGCATTGGTATTGGAATAGATAGACTTGCCATGTTTTTGTCTGGAGCAAAAAATATAAAAGAGGTTATTCTTTTCCCGACATTAAAACCGAAAGATAATAAGTAAAATATTGCCTCATAAATTTAGGTGGAATACAATATATATCAAGTGGGAAAAAGTGGGAAACTTGTGGATAAATAATTTTCAACAAAAATTTATGCTCATCGGCGAATACATACACACAATAGATGCAAAGAATAGAATTTCAATGCCGGCAAAGTTTCGCCAAGAGCTCGGCAAAAAAATTATTATCACGCCTGGACTCGGACAATGTTTGTTTATTTTCACAATTAAAGAATGGGGAAAAGTCAGCAATAAGCTTTCCAGTTCAGATTCCGACTTGTCATTCTTAAAAGCCGACCAAAGAAATTTTAATAGATATATGTTCGGACGCGCGGCGGAAGTGGAAATAGATTCAATAGGCAGGGTTTTAATTCCCGAATATCTTCAGAAAAGAATAGGTTTAAAAAATTCAGCGGCAATAGTTGGAGTGAAGGATAGAATTGAAGTTTGGGGTGAAAAGGCATGGTCGGAACAAAAAGAAATTGGGGAAAAACAAGCGGAACAATTGGCGGAAAGGCTTGGAAATGAGGAAAAATAAGCATGCACAGGACAGTTCTTTTAAATGAAACAATAGAAGGTCTGAATTTAAATCCGAAATCATTAGTGGTTGATTGCACATTCGGCGGCGGAGGGCATAGCCTTGAAATTTGCAAAAAATATCCTGGCGTAAAAATAATTGCGTTAGACCAAGATTCAAGCGCTTTTAAAAATAAGAAAACCGACTATAAAATAATTTTTCATAACGAGAATTTCAGAAGTATAGAAAGAGTTTTAGAAAAAGAGGGAATAGAGCAAGCTGATGGAATTATTTTCGATTTAGGTTTAAGTTCTGATCAATTGGAAAATTCTGGACGAGGTTTTTCTTTTCTTAAAAATGAGCCGTTGCTTATGACCCTGAAAGCAAATCCAACTTCTTCAGATTTAACCGCGCAGGATGTCGTAAATACCTGGAGTGAAAAAAATTTATCTGACATTATCTATGGCTATGGCGAAGAAAAATTTTCAAGAAAAATAGCTAAAGGAATGGTGGATGCCAGGCAAAAAGCAAAGATTGAAACCACTTTTGATTTAGTAAAAATAATTAGCGGCGCAGTGCCTGGATTATATAAAAGGGGAAGGATTCATTTTGCGACAAGAACTTTTCAAGCGATACGCATAGCGGTGAATGACGAACTGGGGGCTCTCGCCGAGGGTTTGGATAAAGGGTTCAAGTTATTAAAAATAGGCGGAAGAATGTCAGTAATTTCCTTTCATAGCTTGGAAGACAGAATTATAAAAAGATTTTTTAGAGAAAAAGTGGCAGTGGGTGAAGCAAGATTGATAAATAAAAAAGTAATTTTAGCGAGCGACAATGAAGTTAAAAATAATCCCAGATCAAGAAGCGCGAAATTAAGAATTTTAGAAAAAATATGAGAGAAATAAATTTAAAATCAAATAATATGTACGCAAAAAGCGCCAGCATATTAAATAATAGTACTGAAAAATATATTTTGAATATTATCTTTTTCTCTTTCGGCGCGTTTGCGCTTCTATATATCTTATTTTTAGGAAATATGGTTAAGAATATTATAGATCGTCGAAGTTTTGAGATAGATGCGCGATCTCTTTCTAGCGAAGTTCAAAATCTAGAGGTCACTTATTTGTCTATGTCTAATAATATTGATCTTGCTTTTTCATATTCTATGGGTTTTAAGAGTTTTGAAGAAACAAAGACAACATTTGCAACCCGAAAATCTCTCAGTTATGTATCTAAAGACAAACCTTTAAGTTTTGAACAAAGCGAACCTTTTGGCAATATAAAAATAGTTCAAAATGACCTTTAGTTTTATTTCCAGATCTAAAATTGTCCTTTTTTGTGTCGTAATTTTCTCTTTGATTTTAATAACCAAGCTTTTTTTAGTACAAGTTATTAATGGTGAAAATTATTCAGAATCTGCCGACCGCCAATATTTTACGCCCATAGGCGACATTTATGAGCGCGGAGATATTTTCTTGGAAAGCAAAGATGGACAGCTTATTTTGGCTGCTACGCAGGCTACCGGATTTAAAATTGCCATAAATCCCAGCAAGATTGTTGACCCAGAATTAGCTTATCAAAAATTAGCTGAAATAATAACTCTTGATTATGACAATTTTATCGAAAAAGCGTCAAAAAAAGATGATCCTTATGAAGAAGTAGCAAACCGTTTTTCAAAAGAACAGGCGGATACTATATCTGCTCTTAAAATTCCCGGTGTAAATATTTTTAAAGAAAAATGGCGTTTTTATCCGGGAGGGATCCTCGCTTCCCATACGCTTGGTCTTGTAGGGTATAAAGATACGGAGCTTGGCGGACGTTATGGCTTGGAGAGACAGTACAATAAAGAGCTCACGAGATATGGTAAAAATCCTTATGTGAATTTCTTCGCTGAAGTTTTTTCCAATATAAATAAAACTTTTTTTAATACCGAATCAGGAGAAGGAAACATAGTAACTACTATTGAGCCCCAGGTACAGAGTTTTTTAGAGAAAAAATTAACGGAAGTAAAAGAAAGATACAAAGTTGATTCTATTGGCGGGATAATTATGAATCCGCAGGACGGATCTATTTATGCTATGGGTGTTAAGCCCGATTTTGACCCAAATGATTTCTCCAAGGTTAAAAATGTATCTCTTTTTTCCAACCCTTTGGTGGAAAATGTTTTGGAATTTGGATCTGTTGTAAAGCCTTTAGTTATGGCCTCTGCATTGGATGTGGGAGTTGTTAATGCTGAAACAACATACAATGATAAAGGTTCCGTGGTAGTTGAAAAAAAAGAGATTTTTAATTTTGACAAAAAAGCCCGCGGAGTGGTCAATATGCAGGAAGTTTTAAATCAGTCTCTTAATACCGGTATGGTTTTTATTGAGCAAAAATTAGGCAAAGAAAAATTGCGCGAGTATTTGCTTTCATTTGGCATCAAAAATAAAACTGGAATTGATCTGCCGAATGAAACAAGCGGATTAATATCTAACCTAAATAGTCCCAGAGAAATTGAATATGCCAACGCCGCTTTTGGTCAAGGCATAGCCCTTACTCCAATCGAGATGGCGCGAGCATTAGCTTCGCTTTCAAATGGCGGTAATTTAGTTGTGCCTCATATTGTCAAAGAAATAAAATATGATAACGGCATTTCCAAAGTTATGAATTATCCCATTACCCGTACCAAAATTGCAAAACAAACTTCAGAAGAAATAACTAGAATGCTGGTAGAGGTAATGGATAAAGCAATCAAGGGAGGTTTGGCAAAATTAGATCATTTCAGCGTAGCAGTAAAAACTGGTACGGCGCAGGTTGCGGACAATGTCACTGGAGGATATTATGAAGATAGAAGTACGCATTCTTTTATCGGTTATTTTCCGGCCTATGATCCGAAATTTGTAGTTTTTCTTTATGCCGTAAATCCAAAAGGCGTATCTTATGCCGCAACCACTTGGACCGATCCATTTTTAGATATTACTAAATTTTTATTAAATTATTATGAAGTTCCTCCAGATCGGTGAAAACAGCAAAAAAGAGGTTTAATTTCTATAAATTTTAATTTATGAAAACAACTTTCAAAAAAATAATAATCTATATACTGCAAATAGAATCACGCTTGGTTCTTTCTAAATATAAGCCAAAAATTATTGCCATTACCGGCTCGGTTGGCAAAACTTCCACAAAAGATGCAATTTTTGCGGTTTTATCAAAAATTTCCTATGTTCGTAAAAGCGAAAAAAGTTACAACAGTGAAATAGGATTGCCTCTTACTATTTTAGGCGTTCCAAATGGGTGGAATAATCCTTTGATATGGCTTAAAAATATTTTAAAGGGTTTATGGCTTCTTTTGATGTATCATAAATATCCTAAATGGCTTGTTCTTGAAGTGGGCGTGAGTCATCCTGATGATATGCATTGTACCGCTTCTTGGCTTAAAACAGATGTGGTTATTATTACGGCGATAGGAGAAACTCCGGCTCATATTGAATTTTTTAATTCACGCAAACACCTTATAGAAGAAAAAAGCAAACTTATAAAAACTTTAAAACAAGACGGCCTTTTAATATTAAATGCTGACGATGAAGATGTGCTAAAAATGAAGGCAAACAACAAGCACCGCGCCATAACTTATGGATTCCAAAAAGGAGCAAATATTTTAGGTTCCGGAGACAATATTTTTTATGGTGATAAAGAAATCCCCCTGGGCGACGCAGTGGGCGAGCCAAAAGGAATTATTTTTAGAGTAGATGAAAATGGAAATAGTTTACCCGTGATTATAGAAGGAGTATTTGGCAAAAATCACGTTTATGCGTCTTTGGCCGCGCTGACGCTTTCTTCTGGTTTAAAATTGAATGTGTTAGATACAATAAATGCTCTTAAAAATTATGATGTTCCTTTGGGGCGTATGCGATTATTAAAAGGAATAAATGGTTCAATGATTATTGATGATACCTATAATTCTTCTCCTTTTGCTTGCGAATCTGCGCTGAAAACTTTAAAAGAAGTAAAAGTTAAGGGCAGAAAAATCGCTATATTAGGCGATATGCTTGAATTAGGCAAACACACAGAAGAAGCTCATAAAGATATTGGCAAAATTGCAAGAGAAAATTGCGACATATTGACAGTGGTTGGACAAAGAGCGCAGGCCATCAAAGAAGGCGCGCTTCTTGCAAGTATGAATAAAGAAAATATTTTTGAATTTTTTAATTCTTATGAAGCAGGGGATTTTATAAAAACTTTTGCGCAAACAGGGGATTTAATACTTATAAAAGGTTCTCAAGGAATGCGTATGGAGCGCGCGGTAGAGACAATACTTCTAAACAAAGAAAATAAAAATAAACTGTTAGTCAGGCAGGACGAAGAGTGGTTGAAAAGGTGAAAGAAAGTAATGTTTTTAGAGCACGGATATTTTTTTGCTAAAAAATTCCTCGTGCTCGCGCCGTCGCGCTCCCAAGTCTCTAAAAACATTACTTTCTTTCACCTTATATTTCTCCGATAAATTTTCTGATCCATACTTCAATCTTTTTTATTTTTCTAGACAAACGAGGATATTTTTCTGTATGTTTTTCTATCCATAAATAAACTTTTGGGAAATAAAGAGACGTAAGAAAAAGACCAATAGCCAAAAAAATAATTCCTTGCAGAAAGGGCAATACTAGACCAAGCAATCCGAATATTATGAAAATAATTCCAATTGTCAGCACTAGAATTTTTTTTATCTTTTTTTGCATAACAAAAACAAAACAACAATCTTAATTAAATGATGATTAGAATTCTTGAAATCTAGGATCAATTTTTACATTTACCGTGCTCTCACAATGAGAATTTCCTATATCATCAACATCCACTTCAGCGCGATAAACACCGGGTGAAAGATAGTTTTTCACGATTGATTTTCCACCACCGCTTAAACCATCGTCGCCGGACCAAGTATAGATATAATCACCGTCCGGATTAGGTATGGCTGTCCAAGTTACCTCCTGGTTGACCATAACGGTTTTTGGCGACGGTTCGCAGGTTATATTGGTTAAATTATTAGGATTAACCTCTACCGTGGAGATTGTGTAAACAGTCTCGCAGCCGTTTTTAGAAGCTTTCACTTGCATAGAATAAGATCCAGGGTCGTAATATTTGTGAGTTAGAATTCCCGAAGAACCGTTTTCTTCATCAATATTATCATCGCCGTTAAAACGAAAAGAAAAACCGCTTAAACCGCAAGAACCGCCAGAAGGAGTAGCTGTCCAAGTAACAATATCCTTATTAGCTGTCGCCGGGTTAGGGTCGGCAACTAAGGAAACTGACGGCGGTGTTGAGCATTTAGTGGCAGAAACAGTGTTGGAATTAGACGAACGTTGAGAATCGGCAACAGCTACAATATAATAATTGTGCAAACCGGCGGTAGCGAAAGAATCAGTATAGGTGGTATTTGGACTGAAAATCTCAGCTATTATTGTTCCGTCTCGATAAACTTCGTACTTAAGCGCGCCTATTGATGAACTCCAATTCAACTTAATATCGCTCAAACAACCATCACCGCCATCGCCACCACCGGGACCTTCGGTTGGGTCATCCAAAACAGGCGCATCAGGCGACGACTCATCAACAACAATTTCTATGTAACCTTTTGTCCAATGATGGTCGCCGTAGAAATAGTTATCAACCTTAATGTCAATCCGGTATGTTCCGGGTGTGGAAGGAGTCACCAGAGGGAAAGAATATGTCATGTTGATAACATTGCCGCCAAATCCAGTTTGCGATTCATAGTTTTTAGTAACGCCATTTAGGGTAATCGTCCACGTGGTTACGCCATTAAGGCCTACATTTAAGCAGTAATTGTATATCTGTCTTACCTCTAAATTAAAATTATTGCCCGGCGCAAAATGACTGCCATTAATAGGATTGTTGACAAACACATCGGGTTCTCTATGGTAAATATTACTACAACCAGTCAGCGTGCCTCCGGTAAATGTACACC
>LBSW01000015.1 GCA_000990145.1 Parcubacteria group bacterium GW2011_GWB1_37_13
ATTGTACGGGCAATATCTGATAGGGCAGCAAGTTCGACGCCTCCGGAAACAAAAAAAGTTTTAATTGGTGGAAGTGTTTTTTCTATGCCATCAATAATTCTTTCCAGCCATAGAACTTTTTCTTGCGTAATGGTTTTGGGAGCTCCGGCAAGTTCAGCTTGAATTATGAAAAGATCTTGCTGAATTTGGCCGATCGCTTCAGGCAGTGAAAGTGTATTTAGAGGCAAAACAAAAGATGTGTCGCCGGCTTTTATTTTTATCAATCCCAAAAACGAATTAATTTCATCCAGCGAACCCAGCGCTTCAGCAATATTGGAGCTTTTAGATACTCTTTGATCGCAACCAAAAGTTTTGGTTGTGCCCGTGTCTCCTTTTCTAGTATAAAGCATAATTCAAGATTAAATTTCTTTGATAAAAAATATTTTATTGGTATTGATTTTCTCCATTATAATCAGGAGCATCAGTTTTTTGCCATGACAATGTTGGTTCAGAAAAGAAGCCTAGTGAATCACATTGATAATTGACAAGCACAGATACGCCATTAATATTTTTTCCTGCTGAATCAATTACTCTGCTTTCATAACCTAGAATTATTTCTTTAATAACCTTAGAGCCTTTTTGAGATCTTTTGCATTGTTATAAACTTTACTAACTTTTCCTGTGGCAATATCTTTATCAGCTTGCCATTCTTTTGCTTGCCATTCTTTTGTCCAGAAAAAAATTTGTTTTATATCAATAAATTCCAAAAAACTACTGAAAAGCTGATATTCCTTTTTTGGAACAGCTATTAATTCACCGCTTATTTGTCTTGGAATTGTTATATTAGTCATACAAGCGCCATTATAACATAGCTGTAGACTAAAACCTAACTACGGAATTGTTTTACTACAGAGTTAAATTTCACAAACTCCTGAGACACAGGCGAATTCTTTTGCGCCGGTAGTATTGTCAGTCGCTTCATATTGAGAAAGTTTAGAAAAATCAATTTTACCGATGGATTTTGAACGTTTCTCGTATTCTTCTTTAGTGATTGCTTCATATGGAGCCAGTTGATAAACATGTTCGGAGCGCGGAAGGAAAGAAAGTCCACCGATCCAATCCCAATTCTCGTAAACGAAATTGCCAACGGCCTTGTGCTCCACAAAGTGTTCCTTGAGTCTCTTCCATTCTTTCATTAAGTCCAGAGCGGAAACCTCGTCTTTGAAGATGGCTCCTTCCGGCGCCTTGACTGGAAATTCTAAAACAAAAGTGGTGGCTGACGATTCGGATTGCCCAACTTCCGGCAGACAAGGCACGCCTTGGTCTCGAGCCATTTGAAGCAGCGTGTCGGTGTGGGAAATGCGCACTCGGCGGATGAAATACGGAGCATACCAAGGATGCATTCCAGAACCGACGCCTAAAAGCTGGCCAGAATTACCATGGGGTTTCACGCAAGTTATAGCAGTGGATGGATTGATATCAAAACGCTTGGCGTATTTTTTGTTTGTTTCAATAGAAGCAGCTTTCAAGGTATCCAGTACCTTATCATCCCGAATAATCGGATTATCGTAATAGCCAGTCAAAGAAACGCCCAGCAATCTTTCAGCTTCGCAATTCTCTTTCCATTTTTTTGAAAGATAGCCGAAGTTAGTCAAAGTAGATTGATAAGTTCCGAGCAGTGTTGCCAATTCCATTTTTCTTTTTAAGGTTTCCACTGTGTCTTTTGGACGAATAACTATGCTCGTAAGATTACAGAATTGCTTGGAGCGCAGGTAAATCTCTCCGCAAGGATTTAATCCAATTTGTCTTTCATCTTTAATCATCGCCCATCTGCGAGCCGGCAACTGCTTCTCCAATCCTCCTCGATTGAAAATTCCGCGTTCACCGGATTTGGATTTTGCCAAGGCGGTCCATTCATCTAGAAATTCTTCGGCGGACGGTTTGGCATTGTAGACTGCCGAATTATTAGCCATACTGCGCTGGCCTTCAGTCAGATAGAATTGTCCTTTTTTCGCGTCGCGCATCTCCGTATCCTCTAGTTCAGAAAGAGATATGAGCGCACTGCGTCTGACTCCGCCGGCCACGACGATCATTCCTATCTGACAGATGATATCGTGCATATCCAGATTGGAGAGGCGCCTGCCTTGTTTTGCTAAAATTTTGCGTCTAGCGAATTCCATCAAGTCCATTAGAGGTTGTGGTCCGGATGCTCGGCCTCCAGCGACTTCCAAACGCGATCCAGCCGGTCTGATAAATGAATAATCAAATTTTATATCTTTGCCGTCAAACCAAGTTTGCAAACCTAAGACAAAAGCATCTGCCCAGCCTTCTTTGTCGTCCGCCACAATATGAATGGATGATTTTTCTCCGGTTTGTTTTTTTATTTGCGGAAATTTTTGAACATTTTCCCACTCGACGGCGAAGCCAAGCCCCGCGCCACACATCGAAACATACATAATTTCTCCTAGGTCTTGAGGACAAGTCGGGGCGATATAGGAGCAATTATACGCCCAAACATTGGAATTTCGGCAAGCTTTGCCAGCGGACCAAAGAAGCCGCATGGAAGGGCAAATTTCCTGATTTAGGATTGCCTGCCTAACCTCTTCATATTCTTTAGCATGGAGCTTATCCCCTAAATTCTCTTTCATATAAACCATATAACGGTCAATAGTTTCTGTCCAAGTCTCACGGCGGCCTAATTCCGGAACCCATCTCGAATAAAACTGATAGAAAATATATTCCGAATAAGGACTGGAGAAATACTTACTAGATTCTTCAACAGCTGTACGAACCGCTTCGGGTACCGGTCCAAAAGCTGCTCTAAGTTCTGAACGTCTATTGCGGTAGAGAATATATTTTTTTGCCGTATCGGTAAAACCCTTTTTCATCAGTTCCTTTTCAACGAAATCCTGGACTAATTCCACCGTTGGCAAAAATTTTGCGCTTTTATTTTTTTTCACCAGCTCTTCCCTTAATCCTAAAAGAGTTTTGAAAACGCTATTGGCTACCAAATAAGATTCCGTTTCTCCTCCTTCATCCGTTACTTCAAAAGCTTTGGAAACAGCTCGAGCTATGATTTTTAAATCGAAAGGAACAACCTCGCCACTTCTTTTTCGGATTGATTTTATTTTTTTCAGCTCACTTTTTAAAATTTTTTCTGTTTTTTTCATTTTATTTAAATTGTTTTAGGATGAAGAATATTAATGTGAGCTAAAGATTTATTTTCTCCTTTTTTAACCAGAAGATTGTAGATAGCAGGGGAGAGAATAAAGGCAAAAAGGACATTGCCGAGCAAGTGCAAGACTGTAAATGGAATTTGTCCAGTGAGAGATCCTAAGAATGATTGATGAAAAAAAATTGGACCAACAGTAAGTCCAGTTAACGCATCAAAAGACAGGGTTCCAATAACTGCGAAACGCACATAATTCCAAGCATTTGCTTCACGTTTTTTAAAATAATACCCAGCCCACAGACCAATTATTCCGTAAGCCAGAACTGTAAAAAATGTTTGTACTCCAAGCGTGCTAGTCAGCACATCATAAAGCAAAATGCTCAGCACGGCGAAAGAAAAACCAACAAACGCTCCATAAGCTTTACTGAAAGGCATAGTCATTGCAAGTATTGGTTCAATATTTGGCGCGCGAAGCGGAATCAATCGCATCAACAGACACAAAACAAGACCAAGGGAAAATTTAAAATAATTTTTTTTGCCTGCATCCATAAAATTCATTATACACGAAAATAGTCCTTCAGTGTAAAGTGGATAACTGCAATTTTTAGCATTAAAACACAAAATAAAAATTTATAAAATACCTCCAATGAGATTTTGTTGAAAAACGGAGTAAAATCGTGCCTCTGGTGCTCCCGCCAAGAATCGAACTTGGATCGCCAGCTTCGCAGGCCAGCATTCTATCCGTTGAACTACGAGAGCATAAACTTATATTACTTCTATTGGTGTTGAACTATAGAGCAATTCTTTTAGACTAGATTAGCAGTTTTCAGGAAAAAATAAAAGCGAAATTAAAATCCTAATGATTCCATTATTTTATGGGAGGGATGTTCCTTCATTTCTTCTTCAGTGATATTTTTTGAAAGCATAATGGAATGTATGTCGAGAGCCATAACATCTTCTATGGGTATTGAAATAATGGGCATAAATGCTCTTTCTGATTTTATAAAAAGCGTCGGTTTCAATTTTGATTCTCCAGCCTTATCTATTTGCACCCAAAAAGATTTTATATTTTCATAAAAATAAAGCTGTGTTCCGATTTTCAATCCTCTTTCATTTAGCTCATAGGAAATCCGATCTGGTTTTTTGATTGCAAAAAATCCCAGTAATACTCCGCTTATAAAAAGAAGAGCCGCAAAAAAATAATTACTGTAAATAATCGCAGCGACAGAACTTGCTACGACAACAACACCAAGCGCCCAAAACCAATCTGTGCCTCTTTCCCTCTCTTCATATTCCAAGGCAGACCATTCTAGTTTTTCCATGCGTTAATTATACCCTAATGTTTTTTAAAATCAAAAATTATTGTTATATATTTCAATATGTAGTAAAATTGTTATTATCAAAATGATTCTATGGAAAGATTAGACAACACGCCAGATTTACCAGAAAATATTGAAATAAAAATTGGACTTAAAGTGATAGTTGAGTCTTTTTTGTATGAAGTTGAGTCAAAAAAAGCAGATGGTAGATGGTTGCTTTTTAGAGAAGGACCCAACAAACAACTTGTTCCAAGACTTCACATTACTTTAACCGAAGAAGCGATAAAATATTGGCTTAAGAAAGCACAAAAAGAATTGCGGAAGTGGTGAGATTCGAACTCACGGACCCCGTGAAGAGTCTCTTGTTTTCAAGACAAGTGCCTTAAACCGCTCAGCCACACTTCCTCAATTTATATTTCGATATTACCAAAAAAGAGCTTTTTATGCTAGTATTTTTTTATGAAATTTCTTGGCATTGATTATGGAACAAAAAGAATTGGTCTGGCAATTTCAGATGAAAATGGCATCCTAGCTTTTCCAAAAGAAATCTTAACAAATGATACGAATACTTTTAAAAAGATTGAAGAAATTATAGCAGAAGAAAGTATAGAAGAATTTGTAATAGGGGAGTCGGTGGATTTTTCCGGAAAATTAAACATACTCTCAGCAAGGATTGAAATATTTATTTCAAAACTTAAGAAAAAATTTAAACTGCCCGTTCATAAGCAAAAAGAATTTTTGACATCAGTTGAGGCTCGTCGAGGAAAAAACAGGAAAGCTCAATTGAGTCCGCCACAAGCGCATAGTAAAAAAAAGCAGATTAAAAACGGCCGAATAGATGCTTCTGCCGCCGCGCTCATTTTACAACGATATTTAGATAAGAAAAATCAGCAAAACAATAGCAACAAGCTGCACAATGTTGTATAATGCCACTATGTCTCTCAATTTGTTTGACAGATTTTTCAACAGATTTTTTCCAGCGCCCTCTTTTATCGCTATGCCTACTTTTGGTTTGGATATAGGAGATGAATCTCTGAAATTTATGGAACTTGTCAGTGAAAAGAATGGTATTCAAGTCGGCCGGCACGGAGAACGCACTGTGCCGCCTGGTATTATCGAGTCGGGAAAGATTAAAAATCCAAAACGGATGGAGGAAATTTTAATAAAGCTTAGAGATGAAGTTGGATTGAAATCTGTGCGTGTTTCTCTGCCAGAAGAACAGGTATACCTTTTTAAACTCCGATTGGAAAAATCAGGCTTGGTGCATATCAGGGAAAGTATAGAGCTTGTTCTTGAAGAGCATGTACCGCTTCAGGCGCCCGAGGCCATCTTTGATTATGAAATTATTTCCGAAGATGCAAAAAGTTTAGAAATTCAAGTCGCTACTATTCCAAAAAATGTGATTGAGAATTATCTTTCTATATTTAAGAATGCTCGCATATTGGTCCAATCATTTGAACTTGAAGCGCAGGCGATTTGCAGGTCTGTTGTTAAAAAGGGCGATCTTGAAACTTATATGATCGTGGATTTTGGAGAAAAACGCACAGGTATTTTTATTATATCTCGTGGCGTTGCCATGTTTACTTCAACGCTCGATGTGGGAGGAGTGATGCTTAATAGTATGATTGCTAAAAATTTCAAAATAAGCCTAGAAGAAGCGGAAAAAATGAAACGAAAATACGGCCTAGAACGCAATACTCCAAATAAAGAACTATTCTCCGTGCTTTTAAACAGCGTTTCTATTTTACGCGATGAGTTGGTAAAACACTTTTTATATTGGCACACGCACAAAGATGAAGAAGGCAAAAACAATCCGTCAATTAATAAAATTATTCTTTGCGGCGGAGATTCTAATTTGATAGGACTCGTTGATTATCTTTCTGTCAGTATGAAAACTAGGGTAGAGATGGCAAATGTTTGGATTAATATAGTAAACACGGAAGGTTATATTCCAGATATAAATTTTAAACAAGCGCTTTCGTTTGCGGCTGCCCTAGGACTTACCTTGAGAAATTTTGAAAATGATTAATTTATGATTAATTTAATTCCCAAAGAAGAAAAAAGAAAAATAATTGTAGATTTTTACCATAAATTTATAATTTTGCTTTTTGTGATTGGCAGTTTTTCTTTCTTTATTTTCTTTGTCGCGACTCTGCCGTCTTATTTTCTTTCTTCTGTCAAAAATAATATTGTAAATCTTAAACTGGGAACGCAAAAAAATGAACCAATGCCTCTCATTGATCAGCAAACCCTTCTGGTGATTAAAAATTTGAATAGCAAACTAGATCTAGTGGAAAATGCGGAGAAAAATAAATTTATCATCTCTAAAAAAGTGATTAATGCTGTCATCTTAAAAAAAGTTCCCAATATCAAAATTACTGATATTTCTTATGAAAGCGATTCGCTGAAAGGCAAAAAAGTAAATATTCAAGGCATAGCTCCTTCCCGAGAAGTTCTGCTTTCTTTCCGTCAAGCGCTTGAAGACGGTACTGCTTTCAAACAAGTCGATTTGCCGATTTCAAATTTTGTAAAAGGATCAAATATACAATTTTATTTAAGTTTAGTTCTAGAATAAATGTAATATGAATACACAAAGCAACTTTTCCAAAACTCCATTACTTCTTTCCGCGATATTTTTCTGTATTTTTTTGTCTACTTTTTTATTTTTACACAGATTGGTAATTAATAATAATGAACGATCGCAATTAAAAGAAAAAGAATGGCAGAATGAAACATTTAGGCGAGATGAAATAAAGGCGCTTAATCGTTCAGTTGAAACAGTAAAAGAAGAGAAAGCCCGATTGGAAACCCATTTTGCGCAAAGTTCCGATATTGTGCCCTTTTTAGATACGATTGAAGAATTGGGGCGCAAAATCGGCGCCAAGGCGGAATTCATTTCTGTTGATATTCTAAAAGACGGCACCGGACTGATGGTTTCGATGAAAGCTTCAGGGGCATTTCAGGCTCTTTATAAATTTATAACGCTTTTGGAAAATTCTCCTTATGAACTTGAGTTCATCGAAATGAATATGCGAAGAGGAACAGAACCAAATAGCGCGAACAATAAAAACGTTTCAATTTCCAAATGGGATGCGACTTTTAAGATAAAGCTTTTAAGTTTTGTAAAGTGAATTACGCGTTAAAATTTTTAGCATTTAGTTGAATAAAAGATATGATGATAAAATTTTTCAAAAAAGAAAAAAATTTCAAAAAAGAAAAGGAAAGTTTATGGTTAAATATAAATTTTTACTGGAAACTAGCTGTCTGTTTTATGTTCCTAATTTTTCTTCTGTCTTTCGTTTTTGGTTACCGCCTTTTTATGCGAATCAACAAAGAATCTACTTTTTCAATAGATGACGGCAGTGGTAAGGTTGAAACAGTAAAAAAAGAAGAAATTGAAAAGGTGTTAGAATATTTTTCTCTACGAGAACAAAAATCGAATCAAATATTAAATTTTCCCGCACCCGTCATTGACCCATCACTGTAAAAGTGTTAATTTAAAAGAGTGTTTACGCGCGGTTAGCTCAGTTGGTAGAGCAACTCATTTACACTGAGAAGGTCGGGGGTTCGAGTCCCTCACCGCGCACCA
>LBSW01000016.1 GCA_000990145.1 Parcubacteria group bacterium GW2011_GWB1_37_13
CTCAAAAATCTGTTTACATTTCTCGCCAAGCTTTTCATACGAGCCAAGCAGCTTTTTTGTTGGAAGAAGGAGCAGAGGCAGTGCGTATATTTCGAGATAACGCTTGGAGCAATATTTCCAGTTTGGCTGTTGGCATAAACTATTATCCAACATTTTCCAGTGGAACCTGGACGCTCTCACAGTTAGCTAATACTGTAGGAATTTTTACTCGCACTGTGTCTTTGACAAATGTAAATCGCGATAGTGCCACAAAGGACATTTCAGCTACGGGCGCATATGATCCTGAAACAAAATTAATTACCATCACTGTATCGTGGGAAGAAGGAGGTGCGACAATAACCAAGACTTTAAAATTTTATTTAATGAATGTTTTTTCCTGAGTAAGCTATGAAAAAAATCGGCAATTTTAAAATAATAAATAAGGGTTATGCCATTCTAGAAGTTCTTTTTTATATTTCCTTTTTTGCCGTTTTTTCTTTGGTGGTGATTAATGCAATGATTACAATGGCTAAATCTTTCAAAGAAACTTCCATACAAGGAGAATTGATGCAGAGTGGAGTCATAATGGAAAAAATATCCAGAGAGATTCGACAAGCGTATGACATAGTCTCCATTAGCGTCAATGATTTACAACTCAATACCACAGACAGCGACGGCGGAAATAAAACGTTGGAATTTTTACTTTCTGGCGGCAACATACAACTTATTGAAAACAGTGTTCTTGCGGGAAATTTAAATCCGCCGAATATAGCAGTTACCGATCTGACTTTTACTCAAATAATCACAGCAGAAAGTAAAGCAGTTAAAATGTTTTTAACTGTTAAATCTATCAATGATGTCTTGACTCGCACTTTTAACTTTTACGATACAATTGTTTTAAGAGGTGGTTATTAATAATATGAATTTTAATAAAGTAAAAAGAAATAGTGGCGCGGCAATGCTAATATCTGTCGTTTTCTTTTTATTTATTTCTCTGGCTATAATTTCCGGACTTGTTTCATCCACAGTGCGTGAATTTAGGAATGCCAGTGTTGATTTAAATTCAAAAAAATCGTATTTCTTAGCTGAATCAGGAAGTGAAGACGCGTTATATCGAATATTAAATAGTATGGCGATAGAGGCGAGTGAAACAATTACACTTGATTCCAATTCAACCACCACCACCATTACTTCCATTGGTAGCAGCGCTAAGCAAATTACATCTCTTGGAGATGTGGGAAACTTACAACGAAAAACAAATGTTGTGCTTTCAGCTGGTGTTGGCGTTTCCTTTAGTTATGGGGTTCAAGTTGGGCAAGGCGGGTTGGAGATGAGCAATTCATCCAAAGTCATCGGCAATACTTATTCAAACGGAAATATAATTGGCACTAATTCAGCCAGAATTCAAGGTACAGCAATTGTTTCCGGACCAACTGGCATTATTGATGGCATGGATGTTGACGGTGATGCTTGGTCTTACACCATAAGAGGAACCTCAACTGTCGGAGGTAATGCAACTCATTCCGTACTTCAAAATACAGTTGTTACCGGCAATGTCGCGGCTGATTCCATTTCCAATTGCACGATCGGAGGTACAGTTAAATATGACACCAGATCAAGCTGCACTGTGACTGGAGCTGTAACCACTCCCAATCCCGATGTTTTCGTTTCCGCCGATATTTTACCTCTGCCAATTTCAGAAGCTCAAATTGATGTCTGGGAATCAGAAGCGGTTAGTGGAGGAACATTGGGCTCTCAAACTTTTAGCAGCGGCACCAGAAACATGGGACCCAAAAAAATTAACGGAAATTTGATTATGAGTAACGATGCAGAATTAGTAGTTACCGGAATTTTATGGGTTACCGGAGAGATAAAATTGAGCAACACTGCTATCATACGTTTGTCTTCTTCATTTGGAGGTAATAGTGGCGTGGTTATGGCCGGCATCGATGAAAGTTCGACTGCGGGCTACATTGAAATTTCTAATTCTGTTCAAGCCTTGGGTTCAGGATCCATTGGTAGTTACATCATGCTTCTTTCGCAAAGAGAAATGGGTTCAACTGCGATCAAAACTTCTAACAGTTCCACGGCTGCGATTCTTTATGCAGGCGAAGGTGAAATTGAGATCGACAATAGCGCAGCGCTCAAAGAAGTCACAGCTAACAAACTTAAGATTACCAATAGCGCGACTGTCACTTATGAATCTGGGCTTGCTAATAATAATTTTTTTAGTGGTCCTTCAGGCTCTTGGACAGTACAAAGTTGGGGTGAAACGCAGTGATATTGACTAATATGATACAATGTTTTTATGCAGAAAAAAAAAGATAAAATAATTATCGGCAACTGGAAAATGAATCCGCTTACTATCAAAGAAGCGGAGAAGTCATTTGAAGATATAAAAAAATCTGTTTCTTATGTTAGAAAAACGACAATTGTAATTTGCCCACCACTTTTGTATTTGGAAAAACTAAAGAAAATTTCCCGAAAAATAAATTTAGGAGCGCAAGACGCTTTTTGGGGCGATGTCGGCGCTTTTACTGGAGAAGTGTCGGCAGAAATGTTGTATAATGCCGGTATTAAGTATGTAATTTTAGGTCATTCAGAAAGACGCACGTTGGGAGAAACAAATGAGCTAGTTAATAAAAAAATAAAAGGATCGCTTTCAGCTGGGCTTACTCCAGTACTCTGTGTGGGAGAGAGTATGCGAGATGAAAATCATAGTTATTTTAATTTAGTGAAAACACAACTTGAAGAATGTCTGAATGGAGTAAAAAAAACCTTCGCTTCAAAAATTATTATTGCTTACGAACCCATTTGGGCAATTTCTAGCACTCTTAATCGTCACGATGCTACTTCGGTTGATTCTCGAGAAATGGCTATTTTTATTCGTAAAGTACTTTATGATAAATTCGGCGCTGAAGCATCTCGTATCAGGATTATTTATGGCGGTTCGGTGAATGAAAAAGATGCGTTGGATTTTTTAAACAATGGAGGCGTCGATGGGCTGCTTTCCGGCCGCGCCAGCCTAAACGCGAAAAAGTTTGCAGAAATTATTAATATCGCAGAAAATAATTTTTGAAATGAAGCTTAAAACCATAAACAGCGTAAATTTAAATGGCAAAACTATTCTCTATCGCGCTCCATACGATATTGATGTTAAAGAAATAAACGGCATATTTGAAGTTGCTGATGATATGCGCATAAAAGCAACGCTTCCGACCTTGCGATATCTTTTGAAAGAAAATTGTAAAATAATCATTCTCACATATGCAGGGCGTCCTGACGGCAAGGTCGTGGAACAACTTCGCACTACTCCTCACGCGAAAAGACTTTCTGAACTTTTAAACCATCCAGTCTTAAAAGTAGATGATTGTATCGGCAGAGAAGTGGAAAATAAAATTTCAAATATGAAACTCGGAGACATTCTTATGCTCGAAAACGTAAGATTTTATAAAGAAGAAATGATTGATGACGATGAATTTGCAAAAAAACTCTGCTTTGGAAAAGATTTAATTGTTTTTGACGGTTTTCCCCAAGCGCACAGAATACATTCTTCAACGACTGGAATTGAAAGGCATTTGCCGGTCGTTGCTGGTCTTTATTTAGAATATGAAGTCAATATGCTTTCGAATATGCTGGAAGATCCAGCAAGACCCTTTACGGTAATTGTTGGCGGAGCCAAAATTTCTGACAAAGTGGATGCAACAAATAATTTATTAAAAATTGCGGACAAGGTGCTAGTGGGCGGAGCAGTGGCGAATGTTTTTTTAAAGGCGCAAGGCAGGGAATTAGGAGATTCTTTTATTGAAGACGTATTCGTGGATGAAAAAAGACGAAAGAAAAAAGATTGGGTAGTCTATGCTAAAGAAATTTTTCAATCTTATAAAAATAAAATTATATGTCCAAGCGATTTAGTGATATCTGACGGCGTTTCAGTAAGGGTAATTAATATTAATAAAGGAAAAGTGCCGACAGGATGGATGGCGCTTGATATCGGCCCAGAAACTAGAAAATTATTTTCCGATATTATTTTGAATTCTAAAACTGTTTTCGTAAGCGGGCCAATGGGTAAATTTGAAGATGAAAAATTTGCGCGTGGTTCACAAGCAATACTTGATGCTATGAAAAATACACAGGGTAAAAGTATTCTCGCCGGAGGAGATACTATTGATGTTGCGCGAAAATACTTCAATTTAGACAGCTATTTGCACGTAAGTCTTGCGGGCGGCGCAACCTTAGAATTTTTGGCGGGCAAAGAACTGCCAGCGCTTAAAGCGCTTATGGAATAGAAAAGACGATTTTTTTAATTATCATTTCTTTTTCATTCTCCTTATACTTTTTTATTGAAAATTGATGCAAATCATCTTCTAAGTTTCTTGGGATTAAGTGTATATGAAAATGCTGAATGTCTTTTCCAATTACGGAGAGTTGCACATAATCGCATCCGAGCGCATTTTTTATGGCAAGCATTAATTTTTTAGTTAGCTTGAAAATATCTGTAATTATTTCATTATCCGCTTCTTGCATCCACGCAATATGCTTTTTAGGAATTATTAAAGTATGTCCGAGAGAGAGCGGCTGTATATCTATAAAAGACAAAAAATCTGCATCCTCATAGATTTTTGCGCAAGGGATTTCTTTTTTTACAATTTTGCAGAAAATACAGTCTTGCATAAAAAGTTTTTGAAAATATAACTTTTTATATTATATGCTAAAATCCTAGTTATGCAAAAGTACGGAGAATTATTAAGAAAGCTCTTGGAAAAAAGAGGAATTGTTGACGAAACACAAGCCGATGTTTTTCTCAACCCAAACTACGCACGCGACTTTCATGATATCTTTTTGATGAAAGATATGGAAAAGGCTTGTGTTCGCCTGTATGAAGCCGTAGATGCAGGCGAGAAAATAATTATTTACGCAGACTATGATTGTGATGGAATACCCGGGGCTGTAATTTTGAATGACTTGTTTGCATTGATAGGATATAAAAATTATGAAGTTTACATACCGCACAGGAATAGCGAAGGATACGGTCTTAACATCGACAGCATAAAACAATTTGCGGAATCTAATGTAAAACTTTTAATAACCGTTGATCTCGGAATTACCGCTGTCGCCGAAGTAACGCAGGCGGAAGTGAACGGTATTGATGTAATAATCACAGACCATCACTTGCCTCAAGAAACTTTACCTCGCGCTTATGCAATTTTAAATCCCAAAACAGACAGTTATCCGGAAAAAATGTTATGTGGAGCTGGCGTTGTTTTTAAATTTGCGCAAGGGTTTATAAAAAAATATGGCGAGTACTTTAAAATAAAAAATGGCGCGGAAAAATGGATGCTGGATATGGCGGGTTTGGCGACACTCTCCGATATGGTGCCGCTTTTGGGCGAGAACAGGGCTATCGCATATTTCGGAATGAAAGTCTTAAAAAAATCTCCCCGACCGGGTCTACAGAAACTTTTAGCGAAAATGAATATAGATCAGAAGCATTTAACATCTGATGACATAGGTTTTATGGTAACGCCCAGATTGAATGCGGCATCCAGAATGGATAATCCAATGAGGGCATTTGAGCTTCTTGCTACGGCGGACGAAACGGAAGCAGGCGCGCTTGCTGATCATTTATCAAAAATAAATGATGAAAGAAAAATTATCGTTACGGGAATTATGCGCGAAGCTCATAAAACGCTTTCAAAATTTGGAAGAAATGATATGGAAGAATCGGATGAACAGCAAAAAGTGATAGTCATAGGAAATCCGAATTGGCGCGTAGGTGTTTTGGGGCTTGTAGCTGGAAAAATTTCTGACGAATATAAAAAGCCTGTTTTTGTGTGGGGCAAAGACGAGAATAATTGCATTAAGGGTTCTTGTCGGAGCGATGGCTCGGTATCGGTTGTAGAACTTATGACCGCAACCAGGGAATCATTTATAGATTTTGGCGGTCATGAGCTTGCCGGTGGATTCACTGTTCATAATGAGAAAATACATTTTTTAGAAGAATCATTATCTGCGACTTTTAATAAAATCCAAAACTCAGAAAAAGGACAGTCCTTAAGGAATTCAAAAAGGACTGTCCTTGAAAAAGCCGATTTTGTCGGAGACTTAAATTTAGTAAATATGAAAAATTGGCGCGAAATAGAAAAACTTGCGCCTTTTGGGTTTGGCAACCCTAGCCCCGTTTTTCTTTTTGAAGGGGTGAAGATAGAAAAGATAAAAAAATTCGGCAAAAATGGTTCTGGCGAGCATTTGGAAATTATTTTTTCTGATTCTAATAATAAAGCCAAAGCTGTTTCTTTTTTTTCCAACATTGATTCTTTTAAAAATACTCTGTCTGAAGGACTTGCTGTAAGTTTGCTTGCCACTTTTGATTTGTCCAGATTTAGAGGAAGGGAAGAGCTAAGATTGAGGATAGTTGATATAATATGATGGCAAAAAATATGAAAAAAGACGAAATAAAAATATATACCGATGGCGCGGCAAAGGGGAATCCAGGAAAAGCCGGCTGGGGCGCTGTTGTTTTGTTCAGACAAAACTTTGGCGACCCGAAGGGCATGCATGAAATAGGAGGACGAGTTGAGTATGGTACAAATAACCAAATGGAACTGACTGCGCCGATAGAAGCTCTAAAATATCTAGCTAGGCAAGACCTAGCTAAGGTTAATGTAGAAATTATTTCTGATTCCAAATATGTAATATTAGGAATTACCGAGTGGATTTTTAATTGGCAGAAAAATAATTGGCGAAATGCGAATAAAAAACCGGTTTTAAATAAAGAACTTTGGGAAAAGCTCTACGAGCTTACGCAGGAGTTTAAGCCAAAATGGACTTATGTAAAGGGACATAATGAGCACGAACACAATGACCGCGCCGATCTTATTGCTACAAGTTTTGCGGAGGGCGAACCAGTGAAGCTAAAAAATGCACGATAGAATTTTTTACGGAATATGTTTTGGTTTTGTGTTTGGAGTGCTTTTGCGCTCTTTTTTGTTTGTAAATTTTTATTTTACTATTCTTACTTTGAATTACAAAACCCCACAACCTAGGTTTTCCCCAGCCACAGTTAAATACCCACAGCCGTCTGCATTTTTTCAAAAGTATAATTTTTCTTCTTTAACAACTTTCTCTACCTAAACACATAAGCGAGAAGCGAGTACGCATAGTTTCCTAAATAACCGTCAATTGATTTCGGANCGTAATTCTTTTCATGTTGGCTTTCGGTTTAGTGAACAGAATTCTTTTGTTTTCAATGTAGAATTCTTTTTCCAAATCTTTGGAGATATATCCCGCATCCGCGATAAATATTCCCGTCATCTCTTTGTTCATTTTTTTGAATGTCTTTCGATCATCTCCATTTCCTGTTCCAAAACTAACTGCCAGTAAGTTTCTTTTCAGATCGGTGGTAATGCTCATTTTAAGCCCATAGTAGAAGCCTTTTCCCGAATGTCCCCAGGATGAAAGCATTTTCATTGTCTTGTGACGTTTGGCATTTTTGTTCAGACAGACTGGAATATCGGTGGAGTCGGTGTGCTTGATTATGTGAGCATTTCTCTGATTCCATTTCAGAATTGATTGCAGAATGAGCAGGGCGTATATTGCCAGACGATTCATATTCACCACCAATGTTTTGTAGGAACATTTTAAAGAAAATATTTCCCAGACTGATTTCTTTGTTTTGACTCCTTGCATTTGTTTGAAGAGCGAGAGAGCTATG
>LBSW01000017.1 GCA_000990145.1 Parcubacteria group bacterium GW2011_GWB1_37_13
AACGCTAGTTAAGATAGCTGAAATAGCCATTTCTGCTAACTAGCTAATAATAATTGGTTTCAACATTTCCAGTATACCAAAAATATTTCCGACACAAAAATTCTTTTTGTATCAAAGCAAATACTATGTCAAAATTGCTTCTGATTTCGCACCTGCTTCTTGGCGAAAAAACAGTTCGTCCCGCCGAAGGCGGGACTCCGAATTCGTTTGGAAAAATGGAGGGAAATCAGTGGGACGCGCTTCGCGCGTCCCACCTTCTGGCTTTGAAAAAGCCGTTTAGTTCTATTGTGGTGCGTTTATTTTACCAAATCCGAACCTATTTTCAAAATCAGTCTTGTTGAGTATATGAACACCTTTTACTTATCGAACGCAACGTCCACCAAAATAACTATTATCGCCCTTAGAGGATCCAGAATATCCTAAACCTCCCGTACTCTTAAAATCACCATTCACAACGGTTTCCATTTTCGTATCATTATTGTAATTTTCTGATGACCAGTATCCTATAGAATTAAGTGTTATTGATTTATCACTCTCTGCTTCTTTATATAATTTTAACAACTCATCTTTTGTAGGTACCCTCCAGCTTATATTAGGTTTCAATCCACCAACAGATGATAAGTTGTCGCAATATGATCGATTTGTATTTAAATTGACATACCCATTTAATCCTGGAATATCATCTGTCCATTCAAGACCCTGTGAATCTAAATGTTTTTCTTTAACAGTATTTTCAACCACGACGTTAGGTTTCCTGTTGTTATAAAAGTAATATACACCAACTATGGATATAATAATTATTACCACTAAAAGTATTTTTATTTTCATTCATGAATCATATCACAATTTCTTCTCAAAGCAAATTCAGCATTGAATGTATGAGCTTGACTGGTTCGTTTTTAAGGTAAATTGTGCTATCATGTAAGCATGATATTGAATTTTATTATCAAAGGTCATATGTAACATTAGTCATCATTAAGCTTATGAAATATAATAAAGGTTTTGTAAATATAATTTTGGTCGTAGTAATTGTTGCCATCGTAGCCGTTGGTGGATATTTTGTTTTAAATAAAAAAACTCAAGAGTCAAATATCAATCAAATCTCAAATACTACCACCCCAATTCCTAAAGATTGGACAACATACACTCATTCTACTGGTCTTTATTCTTTAAGTTATCCAAGTGATTGGGGCATAGAAGCAGGATCAACAAAAACGAGTTTACGTGTAGGGACTAATGTAATTGACGTTAGAATCGATTTAGATAATCAACAGTTAAATTTTATCCAAACTTCAGCCAAAGCTCAAAACACAAGTATGGTTCAGAAAAAATGGAAGTCTGTTGGAGGGTATCAGATCGATGAGATTACTTTTTACCCAAATACTTACTATGTTCTTCCTCCGATGTACTTGATGAAATTAGGTAAGAATAATAACGGAACCGAAGTTAGTCTCGTTATTGGTATTTCAATGTTACAATATCAATGGACTCAGTATCAAAGCACTGTTGAGGGCATAATTGATTCCCTGTCTATCAATAAGGATAAGATAAAAACTTTAATTCCAACATCGGTTCAGCCAAATACCTATCCGCAAGATGATAATAGAAATAAATTTAATGAAAACACTTCTCCTTTAACCACGGAAGAACTGCAAACAAGAGATAGAAATGCAAAGATTGTAGTTGATATGTCACACTTACTGACTACTGCCGAATTAATTTTTAGTTCAAATAATGGCTATGCGACTTTTTGTTCCAATGGTCTGATGAACATCAATGCCAAACCACTCACAGATTTGCCTGTGATAGTTCAAGAGATTATTTCAGCACAACAAGTTAGTAGTCAATCCCAAGCAGGAATTACTTGCATATCAAGTCAAAGTAAATATGTTCTTCAAATTATATTCACAAAGTCAATAGCAGGGTATCCTCAATCATTCTGTATTGATTCTTTAGGACACATGGGGGATGATCGTAAGTTCAAATTAAATTCCACAACATTATCATGTCAGAAAATAACTAGCTAGTTCTTAGTGATTATTTAACCTGCCCACCCCACCAAAACGAAATTCAGAAGCCCGCGCGGATTCCCTCCCAGACCCTGCCTCCGCGCGGACGAAATCCGAATTCTCGCCAAAGCAAATTAGTCTCGGTTTTGCGAATCCTCCGTCCCGCAAAATAGTTTCGCAAAACCGAGTCCATTTTTTCCTGAACGGCTCATTTCCCAGTATTTGAGCCGTTCAGCGTTTCCTCGACTTTCCATTCTTGGAAAGCTCTGTGCTTCGCACAGAGGCGTGCGTAGCACGCGCGAGGGAACGCTTAGTCATTACCGATTTTGAAAATAGGTTCGGATTTGGTAAAATAAACGCACACAACAAAATTTACGCCTCGGAATGAAGTCTTATTTTGATTGCGCTTTTGATTTTATTTGATCGTCCTCCGGCATAACCTCTCTTTGTTTCAATTACAAGTTCGTTTTCCTTTACGGAAACAGCAACGGTATCTCCCTTTTTTATTCCGTTTGAAATAATATATGATGCGACAGGGTTTAGAATTTTGTTTTGAATCAAGCGATTCAACGGTCTTGCTCCGTAATGCAAAATAAGACAAAGCTTCTTCGCTAATTTCAAAATTAATTCCTTTGCTCGCTAAACGATCCACTACCACCTTGATTCGCAGATTGACTATTTCTTTAAGAGCGGCTTCCGACAAAACATCAAAAACAATAATCTCATCCAGACGATTCAAAAACTCCGGACGGAAGTTATCTTTTAAGGCTTCCATAACTTTTTCCTTCATATTGCTGTAATCTTGTTTTTTTGAATTGTTGGAAAATCCGATTGATTCCATTTTCTCCACAAATTGCGAACCGATATTGGAGGTAAGAATTATTATAGAGTTTTTAAAATTAACTACTCTTCCTTTTCCGTCCGTTAACCTGCCTTCATCAATAACTTGCAGAAGCATATTGAAAACTTCCGGATGAGCTTTTTCAATCTCGTCAAAAAGGACTACCGCGTAAGGTCTATGCCGGACGGCTTCTGTTAATTGTCCTGCTTCGTCATAACCAACATATCCAGGCGGAGAACCGATAAGCTTGGACATTGAATGTCTTTCCATATATTCAGACATATCTACGCGAATAATTGCATTATCATCATTGAACATAAATTGTCCGAGCGCTTTGGTAAGTTCTGTTTTGCCGACTCCAGTCGGACCCAAAAAAATGAATGAGCCAATCGGCCTGTTCGGATCACCAATGCCCGCGCGAGAACGGCGAATCACATCAGCGACTCGCTTAATGGCCTCGTCTTGACCGACTACCCGCTTTTTCAACTCTAATTCCATTTTTTCAAGTTTCTCCCGCTCTTCCGCAAGCATTTTAGTAAGCGGTATGCCTGTCCAGCGAGAAACCACCTCCGCAATATCTTCAGCTGTAATTTCTTCTTTCAATATTCTGCGCGATTTTTGTAATTTTTTCAGTCGTGTCAGTTTTACATCAAGTTCTTTTTTCAACGCCGGTATTTTTCCATAACGCATCTCCGCAGCCAAAGAAAGATTGGATTTCATTTCAGCGTCTTCAGCTTCCAAGCGGATACTTTCAAGTTCTTTTTTAATCGTGCGGATTTCAGCTACAGTTGATTTCTCATTTTGCCATTTTAATTCAAGCTCCCTGGTTTTCTCGAACAAATTGCCTATTTCTTTATCTATTTCTTTGATTCTATTTTTTATTTCTTTCTCTTTTTGTTTATCCAAACCACGTTCCCCCGTTGAGGAATTTATTTCCTTTTTAAGCGCTTCTTTTTCAATTTCCAGACGCATTGTTTTTCTATTCGCGTCCTCTAAAATCGGCGGCTTGTTTTCAAGCATTATTTTCAACGATGAAGAAGCCTCGTCAATCAAATCCACGGCTTTGTCCGGCAAAAATCTATTGGTAATGTAGCGAGAAGAAAGATTAACTGCGGCAACAATACTATCGTCTGTTATACGAATCCCGTGAAAAAGTTCGTACCTTTCTTTGAGTCCGCGAAGAATCGCAATTGCATCCTCCATGCTCGGCTCATCAATATAAACCGGCTGAAAACGGCGGGCTAGGGCTGGATCTTTTTCTATATGTTTCTGATATTCTCTTAAAGTAGTAGCTCCAATAGCCCGTAATTCTCCGCGAGATAAAGCAGGTTTCAGCATATTTGAAGCATCCATTGTACCTTCCGCGCCTCCAGCGCCGACAATCGTATGAATTTCATCAATAAAAACAATAACCTTTCCGTCTGATCGTTCTATTTCTTTCATAATGCCCTTCAATCTTTCCTCAAATTCTCCGCGATATTTTGTGCCAGCAACAAGCAACCCTAAATCAAGAGAAACAAGTTCTTTGTCTTTTAAAGATTCTGGAACGTTATTTTTTACGATCATCTGGGCAAGCCCTTCTACCACTGCCGTTTTTCCGGTACCAGCTTCTCCGATTAAAATCGGATTATTTTTTGTTCTGCGGGACAATATCTGCATAATGCGCGTTATTTCATTGTCTCTTCCGATAACCGGATCCAACTTATCTTCTTTTGCCAATTTGGTTAAATTGCGAGTGTACTTTAAAAGCAATTTAAATTTTTTGGGTTCGGTTATATCAGTAATATTTTGGCTGCGCAGTTCTTCTAAAACTTTCAGAACAGAATCTTTATGAATTCTGAATCGCGCCAAAGTCTCCCGCGCTTCAGAGGTAACCTCCAATATTGCAATAAAAAGATGTTCAGTTGAAACAAAATCATCCTTCATCGATTCAGCTAATTTAGCTGAATGCTCTATTACTTGCGCCAAATCAGGATTGAGATAAATCTGGTAAGACGGAGAAAGAGTATTATGAGACTCCGGCAACTCAATTAATTCCAAAACAGAATCGGTTAAAAGCACTGTATCAATTTCTAATTTATCTAAAATAGAATTCACCATGCTTTCTTCTTGTAGCAATAACGCGGCCAGCAAATGAAGCGAAGAAACATGATTAACCCCACGCTCAATAGCAAGCTCGTGAGCTTTTTTGATTGCATCCTTTGATTTAGTTGTAAATCTATTTAATGGTGGCATATATTCCATTATACACCACTTGTCAAGTAGTGTATAATCTTATAGAGCTCTCAAGGCCTGAGACTGACCAGCTCCGGATCAAGGAGCAAGTACAGGAGTTGCGGACATAGTTGCCGCGGAACTATCAGATAATTTTAAGGCATTATTTATAGCGCTAATCAAAGCAAAAGAAATAGTTTCTCCAGATAATGCTATGCCTAAAACATTTCCATCAAGATTGAGCACAGCTGCTCCCCCGTTTGATTTAGCAACACTCATTTTAATATCTTTATTTCCGTCAAAAATAAAAGAGGACACACTGCTGCCTAAAACTAAAATCTTTTGTCCTATTTTCATTTTTTCCAGATCTCCAAAAGCAGGCACAGCAAAGACAAGCTTATCTTTACTGTCAACTGGATCTCCCAACTTTAGGAATGAAAATCCCGCTTTATCTAGCGATATAAAATCCGCTTTGAATTTTCCGCTATCATTTTTTAAATAATAAACTCCCTTGTTATCCGCAAGACTGCCGTCAACTGCGACTATACCATTGGAAGAAATTACAAACCCTCGGCCAGCTGAAACTTCAATAGTCTGCCCTTCTGAACCAAGAATTTCTCTGCTTACAGCAAAGATGCTTGATTTATTTTTTTCAATAGCGTCCACTACCAAATCTTCCTCTTTCACAACTACTGTTTGCACTGTGGTTTTGCCCTCTACTTGCTGAATTTTTTCAATTGTCTGTTTAATAACACGATTGATAGGCGTGACAAAAGACGCTGGCGCTTGCTGCATTAGAGTTACCGTTGTTATGCCTGTAGCAATGGAAGTAACGAAAGAAAGCAACACCGCTAACAACAAAAGCTGTGGTTTATTTAGGTCTTTAATATCCATGCTTTAATTATACCACTTTTTTAATTTAGTCAAAATTTCTGATAGGGCTTTGACGGTGTAATTAATATCATTTTTTGTTGTTTGTCTGCCTAACGAAAATCTCAAAGAACCATCGGTTTCTTTTATGTTTTTATTTATGGCTTTAATGACATACGATGCCTTGCCGTCTCCAGCTTTGCAAGCGCTCTTTGCTGAAGCCATTATGCCTCGCGCTGATAGTTCAATAACTAAAAGATCGCTTGGAATGTTTGGGACGGTAATATTTACATTATTCGGTAATCTGTTTTTTAAATCGCCATTCACCAAAAAATTAAAATTTTGATTTTTTAATTTCAATAATTTTTTAAAAAAATAATCTCGAAGCTTAATCAATCTTCTATATTCTTTTTCTTTTATCTTCTGCGCTGATTTCAAAGCAGCAGAAAATTTTAAAATCTCTGGCAAATTTTCAGTTCCCGGACGCATTCCGCCTTCCTGATCCCCCCCGCCAAAAATATTCGCAAGCGAAACACATTCTTTTTTAAAAAGCACTCCAATTCTGCCTGCGTCTTCAATCTTTGAACCGGACAACGTAAGCATATCGACACCAAGTTTTTCAACATTTAAATCAAGATAATTTGCCGTTTGCACCGCATCAGTATGAAAAAATATATTTTTTCTTTTATTTATTTTTTTATAATGTCTAATTTCTTTCGCAATTTCTTTTAGGGGCTGTATGGTTCCGATTTCATTGTTTGCATAGTTTACTGATATTAGCATCGTGTCTTTTCTTATTTGTTTTTTTATTTTTTTAGGATCTACGATTCCATTAATTTCAACTCCAATTATTGATATCCGCGCAATTTTTCTTTTTGCTAAAAGTTTAAAAGTCTCAAGAACTGATGAATGTTCTATGTTAGTGGTAATAATATGAGGTAATTTTTTGGAAAATGACGCTAAAACCACGCCTTGAATTGCAAGATTATTGCTTTCTGTGCCGCCGGAAGTAAATATCACTTCGAATGTTCTAGCTCCTAAAATATTTGCAACCTCTCCGCGAGCATTTTCCAGTTTTTTCTTTGCATCTACTCCTAGGGAATGTATTGAGCTGGGATTTGCGGATATGCTGGCCGCATAATCCAAGTATATTTCATTTGATTTGGGCATAAAAATAGTATATATTATAGATATATGAATACAAAGCTCGAAATAGCTTTTTTTATTTTTACCGGAATTGCCATTATTCTTGGCACTATTTGGGTAATTGCTACGGAAAAGCGCTTGAAAAGATTCTTTCTCGGGAAAAAAGCGAAAGATTTGGAAGATACAATCACCAGTTTGGAACGGGACATTGTTAATTTAAAAAATGACAAGAATGAAATTCAAAAAAATCTTGCTGTAATAAATACAAAACTTAAAAAAAGTGTTCGCGGGCTGGAAGTCATACGCTTTAATCCCTTCCTTGATCAGGGCAGTAATCAAAGCTTTGCAATTGGAATGTTGAATGAAGAAGGTGATGGCGTTGTGTTTTCAAGTTTATACTCGCGCGAGCGAATGAGCATATTTGCCAAACCTATCAAAAATAATAAATCAGAATATGAGCTTTCGGCCGAAGAAAAAGAAGTGCTGAAGAAGGCAGAAGTTAAATAGAAGCACATTTTCTAAAATTTTAATGTGCTTAAAAAAATATTATGAAAACAGAACAACAAAAAAAAAATATAGCGCTTCGTCCGCCGGTAGTGGTGGTTATGGGCCATATCGATCACGGCAAATCAACGCTTCTTGATTACATCCGAAAAACGAATGTAACTCTTGATGAAGTTGGAGGAATAACCCAGAACATTTCCGCTTATGAAGTTTTACACAAAGACCCGCCTAGACTCGGCGAGACTGGTGAAAAAGGCAAGGATAAAAAAATAACTTTTTTGGACACGCCCGGGCATGAAGCTTTTTCAAAAATGCGCGAGCGCGGAGCTTTTATTGCCGATATTGCCATCTTAATTGTTTCAGCGGAAGACGGCGTAAAACCGCAAACAATTGAAGCGTGGAAAACAATCGCCGAAACTAAACTCCCTGCGATTGTTGCAATAAATAAAATAGACAAACCAGGCGCTAATATTGAAAAAACAAAAAAAGAACTGTCGGAAAATGAAATCTATTTGGAAAATTATGGAGGAAAAATTCCGTATGTGGAAATTTCCGCTAAGATTGGCACCGGAGTAGATGATTTGCTGTCATTAATTTTAATTTTGGCCGAGATGGAAAATTTTACCGGAAATATTGAAGAAAACGGCTCTGGTTTTGTGATAGAAGCGGATTTGAATCCTCAGCTCGGAATACAGGCAACTTTGATTATTAAAAACGGAGCGGTTCATAAAGGAATGTTCGTTGTTGTGGAAGACGCTGTCTGCACCACACGTATAATACAAAATTTTAAGGGAGAGGCAATAGATACTGCCTTTCCTTCCTCGCCTATACGTCTTTGCGGTTTTAATAAAATACCCAAAGTAGGAGCTGCATTCAAAACTTTTAAAAATAGGAAGGAGGCCTTGAAATGCATAGAGGATTGGAAAGATTTGGAAGTCAAACCGCCAACTAATAGTTCAACTGAAAAATTAGTTGCGGAAAATAAGAAAATAATTCCAATATTATTGAAAGCCGATGTATCCGGCTCTCTGGAAGCTATTGAAAAAGAAATAGCTAAAATAAAATGCAAGGGAGAAATAGAGAGCGCGGAATTTAAGATCGTAGCGAAAGGAATAGGGCCTGTGTCTCTCTCAGACATAAAGAACATATCCGACAGCGAGAATGCAATTGTTATTGGATTTAATGTAAAAGCCGACAAAAGCGCTCTTGAAGCCGCTAAAAAAAGAGAAATACCCATTTCCTTTTTTAATATTATTTACAAAATGACTGAATGGCTCGAAGAACAAATGGAAAACAGAAGGCCAAGAATCAAAACGATAGAAACGACAGGCCGAGCGAAAATTATTAGAGCTTTCAGCCGCACTAAAGAACGTCAAATAATAGGCGGGAAAGTAATCGAAGGAGCTATTGTATTGAATGGAACAGTGAAGATTATGCGCAGGGAATTTGAAATAGGGCACGGAAAAATTATAAATTTGGAGAAAGGCAAAGTAAAAACTAGCGCCGTAGAAGAAGGGTCGGAATTCGGGATGATGATTGAATCAAAAATAGAGATTGCGCCCGGCGACATCATAGAACTGTTTTCCATAGCACAAAAATGATCCAGAGAAATGAAAAGGTGGCAAATTACATTAAAGAACTTGCGGCAGATTTTTTAGGGCGAGAAAATGATAGAACTTCGCTTATCACTGTAACTTCTGCAACTTGTTCCCCTGATTTAAAGCGCGCAATTATATTTATCACCGTATTCCCTACTTTAAAAGAAAAAAGTGCGCTTCAGTTTGCCAAGCGTAAACGGGAAGAATTGCGTGAATTCATAAAAAAAAATATGACTACAAAAAATATTCCTTTCATTGATGTTGCTATTGACCTAGGAGAAAAACA
>LBSW01000018.1 GCA_000990145.1 Parcubacteria group bacterium GW2011_GWB1_37_13
ATCAAAAAGAACAATTTTTGGCAATATTGCCAATACAAAAATTTGCGAAGTTTGTCTGGGAGCGGGCGAAGTACCCAAAGAAATTTGTGAGACTTGCAAAGGCAAAGGAGTATTGCGTCGCGAGGAAGAAGTTTCAATTGTTATTCCTGCGGGGATACGCGACGGAGAGATGATTCGTATGACTGGCTATGGTGAGGCAATATCCAAGGGAACAACTGGAGATCTCTATATAAAAATAAATGTGGCATCACATAATGTGTTTAAGCGCGATGGAAATGATCTAGTGATGAGTTTGAATTTAAAAATTTCTGACGCGCTTCTGGGCACGGAGTATCCTATACAAACTCTCGATGGAGAAATCAAAGTTACTATTCCAGAAGGTGTGGCGATAAATGAAATTCTCCGTGTGCGGGGCAAGGGCGTGCCTATTTCAAAGAATAAGCGCGGTGACCTTTTAATTAAACTCAATATCAAGCTTCCGGGAAAATTATCTCGCAAATCCCGCGAAATCGTAGAAGAACTCAAAAAAGAAGGGATATAGTATGCTTCCCTCAAATATAATTTATATTGCTGTTATTGTCAGTTTAATAGCGTACTTTTTCTATTTTAAAAATATATTTTACGGCAGTACCAAGCCAAATTTAGTTTCTTGGTTTATATGGATGTTAGCGCCTCTGCTCGGTTTCTTTTTTGATATTAAAGCTGGAGCCGGATTATCGGCTCTCCCTGTATTTTTGGCGGGATTTGGTCCCTTGGTTGTTATAATTATTTCTATCTTAAATAAAAATGCATACTGGAAATTAACAGCATTTGATTTTATTTGCGGTATATTTGCTCTGATTTCTTTGGTGTTGTATATATTTACGCATAATTTAGAAATATCAATTATTTTTGTCATCTTGAGCGATGGCTTGGCCGCAATACCGACAATTGTCAAATCTTGGAAATTTCCGGAAACGGAAACCGCAGCCGTTTATTTGGCGGGTATTTTTGCGCAAACCTTGGCTCTTCTCATTATAAAAAATTGGGTCTTCTCAATTTACGTTCTCAACGTATATTTTATAGTCATAAACATAATAATAATATTTTGCATATACCGCAAGAAGATTTTTAAGACAGTATAAAAATCGTTGATAAATCACGCATATGCGTGATTTATCAACATCATAAATTTTAGAGAAAAAAATGTCTGGCTATTTAAATTTAGAAATTTTTTGTCCTTCGGGTGTATCTTTCACTTCATAACCTAAAGAATTAATTTCTTTTCGAAGTTCGTCGGATTCTTTGAAATTTTTATTTTGGCGAGCTTGTTCGCGTTCTTTTACTAGTTTTTGCACTTTTTCTGGGATTTTCTCCTTCTTTAAGTTTTCGAATCCTAATCCGAATACTTTATCAAAATCTAAAACTGTCGCTTTTTTATCGGCGTTAGAAATATTTTCGTCTTTTAAAACATCCCACAAGAGCGACAATGCTCGCGGAGTATCCAAATCGTCTTCTATGAATTCTTTAAATTTATTTTGATATGTTTTGTTTACCTTTCCCGCCTGCTCCCGACCAGTCGGGAGGGCGGACAGGCCAATATCTTTGTCAAGCTCTATATAGAGGTTATACAAGCGTTTTAAGGCCGTTTCTGCGCCCTCTAGAGCCTCCCAGACAAAGTTTACTCTAGTGCGGTAATTTGCCATTAAAAGCCAAAATCTATAGGCTAAAGGACTTATGTTTTTGTCCACCAAATCTCTTAAGGTGTAAAAATTATGAAAAGACTTTGCCATTCTTTTCTGATCTACTAGCAACCATTCATTATGCATCCAGTATTTTGCGAAAGGCTTGCCGGTCGAACTTTCAGATTGCGCTATTTCATTTTCATGATGAGGAAATATATTATCTACTCCGCCTGTATGTATATCTATTTGCTCTCCCAAGTTTGCTATAGACATTGCCGAACATTCAATGTGCCATCCCGGACGGCCTTTGCCTAAAACTGTATTCCAAAAGACATTTCCGTCTTTTTCGTCCCAAGCTTTCCAAAGCGCAAAATCTTGCGCGTTATCCTTTTCATATTCATCAGTTTTTATTCTGCCAGAGGCATTTTCTTTCTGATCTGCAAGCACCAAGCGAGAAAGTTTCCCGTAATCTTTAAATTTTTTAATATTAAAATAAACAGAACCATCTTCGCTTTTATAGGCCAAGCCCTTTTTTAGTAGTTTTTTTACAATATCAACCATTTCATCTATATAATCTGTGGCCTTTGCAAATTTTTTCGGTTTTATAATATTGAAAGCTTTTATATCTTTGAAAAATTCTTTAGTGTAAAATTCCGTAAATTCTTCAAGTGAGCGCCCTTCTTTTTGTGAATCTCTGATAGTTTTATCATCAACATCGGTCAAATTCATTATATGTTTAACTTTATATCCCTCATACATTAGAACTCTCTTTAAAGTATCGGCGAAAATGTATGCTCGATAATTTCCAATGTGGGGATAATTGTAAACTGTCGGTCCGCAACTGTAAAATAAAACTTCCCTTTTATTAATAGGGGAAAATTCTTCTTTTTCTCGCGTCAGAGTATTATAAAATTTAATTTTCCTGGAATTCATTTCTGTAAATTGAGATGAGAGCATAGAGCAGGCTTACCGTCAAGGGTCCCACTAAAATGCCAACTGGGCCTAAAAGCGAAATTCCTCCAAGCACTGAAAAAAGAATAAAAAGGGAAGATATATTTATTTTTTTGCTGACAATAAGCGGGCCTAAAAAATTATCAATCATTCCTACCATAACAACTGCCCAGATTAAAAGGCCGACGGCGGATGTGGTATTTCCCGTGACAAAGAGAAAAATAATTGCAGGAACTGAAACCAAAGAAGTCCCAAAAGTTGGAATAAGAGACGCAACGGCGGCTACTACGCCCCAAAGAGCGCTATTTTGAATACCAAAGATCCAAAGTCCAAAACCCAATAATACACCCTGAACAAGAGCTATAAAAAGAGATCCTTTTATAACCCCGTTCACAGCCTGCGCAAGTCTTCCGATTATTTTTTCATCGTCTTTGTCTCCAAGCGGACTAAGTAGGATAATAGCTTTTCTCCACTGCGCTCCGTCTTTTAGAAAATAAAAAATAATTAAAAGTATTAGCAAAAATGAAAAAAAAGCAGAAATAGTGGTAGTGAATATGTTTGTTATGTTGTTTGATACGTAAGAAATAAAATCTGTTGTTTTTTTATTGATATCAAAAGCTACACCTTCAGGCAATATTTGATTTACTTTAGTTTCTATTAAATCTAAAAATGGTCTGGCGCTTCCATTGTCTGCAACTATATGGTAAACATCCTGACTTTGATTGAAAACCATAGTACCGATGATCAAAAGCGGTCCGCAAAGTATGACAGTAAAAAAAATCACGGTTAAAAACGAGGCCAACCAGCTGGGCAATTTTTTTTCAGTGAACCATTCATATACAGGATAAAGAACTATAGAAAAAGACAGTCCTAATACGAGCACAATCCAAAAGGGACGGAAAATAAAAAAAGTTAAGACGAAAGTTGCTAATAATAATCCGAAGAAAAAATACCTCTCAATGAACTTTGTTTGCATAAATCAATTATAAACCATAAATTCAATAAAAGCCACAGCCATTGCCTTTTCTGGGAATTTCATATAATATATGGCTTATGGAATTTGCAGTGATACAAACAGGCGGCAAGCAGTATAAGGTCTCCAAGGGAGACTTTGTTTCTGTTGAAAAAATAACAGGGGAATACAAAAAGGGGGATAAAATTTCTTTTGATAAAGTTTTGCTTGTTGATGATGGTAAAAATACTACAATAGGCACCCCTTATATAACAGGCGCAAAAGTGGATGCTGAAATTATAGAGATAGGCCGCGCCAGAAAAATTCTCGTGGTAAAATATAAGCAAAAATCCCGCTATCTCCGCCGCAACGGCCACCGTCAGCCTTTCTTTAAGGTAAAAATTACTTCGATAAAATAATGAGTTTTTTTATTGCCTATTTTTTAACGCATTTTTAATGGTGTCATTGTCGGAATATTCAAGCTCGGTGCCAGTGGAAAGACCCTTGCCGAGAGAAGAAATTTTTATGCCGAATTTTTCCGCAATATCTTTGAGTTGTTCTCGAACGTAAGAATCTGTATGGTCGCCCTGAGGGCTTAAAGAAAAAGCAAGAATTATTTCTTTTAGCGAGGCAAGACCTAACTTGTTAGGTCTTGCCTCGCTTTCAATTTTCTTTTTTAATTCTTCAATTCGCACTTTGTTTTTAGTATTTTTTTCAACGATCGGAACTAATCCGCCCAGAATAAAATATTTGCCATTGTAAACTCTGCTTTTTTTCACCGATTCTAGATCAGAATCCTTTTCGACAATCATTAAAGTGGAAGAATCCACATTTGCATTACTGCAAATGTCGCACAATTTTTCTTTTTTTTGAGTCAAAATAAAAAACCTAAAACATTCTTTGCATTGCGTCACTTCTTTTTTTAAATCAGAAATCAAGTTAGATAAATTTTCATTATAAACGGGACTTCTGGACACCAAAAAATAAACAAAACGTTTTGCCTGTCTCTCTCCAATACCGGGAAATTCTTTAAAAATTTCAGCTAATTTTTCTATGATATCCATTGTGTTTTAAGCGAGGTTTCAAAATTCATCCAAATCTCCTTTTACTTTCGATGGAGCAAATTCGCTAATACTGCTTTTTTCAAGGGTTTGGAATGTCGTAGTTTTTTCATCGAAATAAAGTTCGATTTTTCCAGTCGGGCCATTTCTATGCTTCTCAATTAAAATTTCAGCGATATTTGTTTTTTCTGACTCCTCTTTTCCTTTATCTTCTCTATGAATAAACATTACAACATCCGCGTCTTGTTCAATAGATCCCGAATCACGAAGATCCGAAAGTCTAGGTTTGCCGCCGCGAGATTCCACTGCGCGCGAAAGCTGGGAAAGCGCCAAAACCGGAACATTCAGCTCTTTTGCCAAACTTTTTAATGATCTTGAAATTTCCGTCACTTGATTGACCATTGAGTCGTAATTTTTTGAAGTCGTCATAAGTTGCAAATAATCGACGATTATAAGGTCAAGTCCTTTTTCCGCCTTTAATCTGCGGGAGAGGGCTTTCATTCTGACTATTGAATTTCCTGGCTGATCGTCAATGTAAAGCTTAGCTTTTGCAAGCTTGTCTAATGAATCTCGAAGTTGAGAAAATTCTCTATCGGAAGACAAACGGCCTGTGCGCAGGTTCCAAGCGTTTACCCGACTCTCGGCGGAGAGCATTCTGTCCACCAGTTGCTGTGAAGACATTTCCAGGGAAAAAATAACTACAGATTTTTCGTGAATTGTTGAAGTCATACGGGCGATATCCAAAGCAAGAGTGGTTTTACCCATACTTGGTCGCGCGGCAAGAATAACTAAATCAGCTTTCTGCAAACCCGAAAGAAGAGTGTCCAGATCTCGGAAACCAGTTGGAAGTCCGCGCAACATTCCCTTGTGTTCATGCAATTTTTCAAGACGTTCCCAAGCTTCCGGCAGCGCGTCTTTTAAGTTTATAAATTTTTGATTCTTTGGAGAAGAGACTACGGAAAAAATTTTCTTTTCCGCCATATCCAAAATATCGTCCATATGATCGTCGCTTTCTTCAAATGCTAGTTCAGACACATAATCCGCCGCTTCTATCAGACTTCGAAGAACATATTTTTTTTGCACGATATCGGCGTAATGTTTAACATTGATGGAGGAGGGAACGACATTCACTATTTCCGCAAGATAAACATTGCCGCCAATATTCTCAAGTAATTTTTGTTCTTGCAGTTTGGTAGACAAAGAAAGCATATCTATGGGCTCATTTTTAAGGGAGAGATCCAGCATAGCTTTAAAAATCTTTTTATGTTTCTCAGCATAAAAAGAGTCGGGAGATATCATATCTTCTACTTCGTGCATTGCGTCTTTGCGGAGCATTATGGAGCCCAATACCGCCTGTTCTGATTCAATGCTCTGGGGAGGAATTCTTAAATTACTTTGTTTGGCATTTTTTATCACTTTGGCCATGAAGTCATTCTCTACTACTCCCCTTAAATTGTCAAAAATAAAAGTGTGTAAAGATGTTATTAATATGTTAATATATTTCTATGTCCAAGAAGATATTTTTATCAGGCGTTCAACCTTCAGGAAAACCTCATATTGGAAATTATTTTGGGGCGATGAAGCAATTTGTTGATTTACAAAATGATCATAATGGTTATGCTTTGATAGTTGATTATCATGCTTTGCATTCTCTTCGAAATCCTAAAGAGATGAGCCAAAATATAAAAAATGTTTTACTTGATTATTTAGCAATTGGTCTTGATCCTGGAAAGGTGACAATTTTCAAACAGAGCGATATTTCAGAGCATACAGAACTCACTTGGATTTTTGATACGATTATTACAATGCCATATTTGATGCGCGCGCACGCTTTTAAGGACGCTGAAACCAAAAATAAAGAAATTGACGTCGGCACTTTTAATTATCCAGTTTTAATGGCGGCTGACATTTTACTTTATGGTCCTGATCTGATACCTGTGGGTGCTGATCAAAAGCAACATGTAGAAATAGCTCGCGACATTGCAGAAAAGTTTAATCATACATACGGAGAAACTTTTAAATTACCAAGTCCAATGATTATGAAAGATATGGCAATTGTGCCGGGAACTGATGGAAGAAAAATGTCTAAAAGTTATGGCAACACTATTCAACTTTTTGCCGAATATGAAGAAATCAAAAAAGCCGTGATGAGTATAGTCACCGATTCGGGTGAAGGAATTCCTAAAAATGTATATGCAATACACAATTTGCTTCGTCCGGTCTCCGAACTTCTGCCTATTTATGAGAACAAAAAGGGGAAATACAAAGAATTGAAAGAAATGTTGATAGAAGATTTAGAAAAGTTTATCGCGCCATTGAGAAAGAGAAAAATAATTCTGAGCAATATAAAAAAGAATTAATTGAAATAATTTTTAAAATCTCCAAGGATAAAATTCTTTTGGCTGATTTTATCAAAGATATATTAACGCCTAGAGAATTTGATAATATCGGGGTGCGTTGGCAGATAGTGAAACGTTTGGCGAAAGGGGAGCATCAGACAGCTATCGCTGAAAATTTACATCTTGGGGTGGCGACAATCACTCGTGGGAGTCGTGAAATGCGGAAAAAACAAGGGGGTTTTAGACGTGCTTTAAAAGTTATCCACAACTAAGCAAATTTTTATCCTTGCTTTTGTTTTTTATATATACTAGCATACTAGTATGATGATATATATAGGAAAGTTACAAATAAACAAAATTGATACAAAATCAAATTCTTGGT
>LBSW01000019.1 GCA_000990145.1 Parcubacteria group bacterium GW2011_GWB1_37_13
TCCGAAATCGATTGATGGATATTTAGGAAACTATGCGTACTCGCTTCTCGCCTATGCGCTTAGGTAGAGAAAGTTGTTAAAGAAGAAAAATTGCTTTTGTTTTTAATTCAAGAAAACTTGAGGTATTTGTACGTGCTTGTGGAAAAGTTAGTTTGTAGAGTTTCGTAATTCAAAGTATTAAACTGACAATAACAGCAATATAAATTATATTTGAGGGAAGCATACTATATCCCTTCTTTTTTGAGTTCTTCCACGATTTCGCGGGATTTGCGAGATAATTTTCCTGGAAGCTTGATATTGAGTTTAATCAAAAGATCACCGCGTTTATTCTTTGAAATAGGCACGCCCTTGCCCCGCACACGGAGAATTTCATTTATCGCTACACCTTCTGGAATAGTAACTTTGATTTCCCCATCGAGAGTTCGTAAAGGATACTCCATGCCTAGAAGCGCGTCAGAGAGTTTTAAATTCAAACTCATCACTAGATCATTGCCATCGCGCTTAAACACATTATGTGATGCCACATTTATTTTTATATAGAGATCTCCAGTTGTTCCCTTGGATATTGCCTCACCATAACCAGTCATACGAATCATCTCTCCGTCGCGTATTCCCGCAGGAATAACAATTGAAACTTCTTCCTCGCGACGCAATACTTCTTTGCCTTTACAAGTCTCACAAATTTCTTTGGGTACTTCGCCTGTTCCCAGACAAACTTCGCAAATTTTTGTATTGGCAATATTGCCAAAAATTGTTCTTTTTGATTCGCGAATTTTTCCTTGGCCATTGCAAATTTTGCAAGTTTCCATCTTGGAACCAGTCTTTGCGCCAGAACCATGGCACGCAAGACAATTTGAAGTTTTGGTAATCAAAACCTTTCTATTAGTTCCAAAAATAGAATCATAAAAAGAAATTTGAATTTCAGTGGAGATATCTCTACCTCGTCTTGTTTCTCTTCTTCCCCCGCTCATTCCGCCGCCAAAAAAATCACTAAAAATATCGTTTAAATTTCCAAAATCAAAATCTACATTCGCGCCTTGAAATCCTCCGGAAAAATCAGTTCCGCTGAAGCCTCCAAATCCGCCCTGTTGCGCGCTTTCAAAGCCAGATCCGTATTGGTCATATTTTGAACGTTTAGCGTCATCTGAAAGCACTTGATAGGCCTCATTTACTTGCTTAAATCTCGCTTCGTTCCCCTCCTTTTTGTCAGGATGATATTTGTGCGCCAACTTATAAAAAGCCTTTTTAATTTCGTCTTTTGACGCGCCCTTATTTACCCCTAATGTTTCATAATAATCTTTTGCCATAATAACAATGTAACAAATAATTCCTTAAAAATCAAATAGAAAACTTACGCAAAAACCATCTTTTTAGGATTTTTAACTGAATGAGAAACATCCTTAAAAAATGGAAATTTTTCCATCAAGAATAGATACTCTTTATGTGAATCATTGGAACTTATCCACTCTTTCGTCCAACTCATACTAGCCATAATATTTTTTTTATAATCTATTTCTACAACTTTTAATACTTTGCCAGATTCATTGAGAATGCGAGTAAGCTCTTCTTTGGTTGCTCGTCCTCCCGAACTGTAAGAAAGTAAAATATATTTTGCTTTAGTATTTTGGATAAGTGTCCTAATTGCTTCCATTGCTATAAAAGAGCCTCTATCATTCTTTCTAAATTCTTCAAATATGGAAGCAGAAATTGTATCTCTTGTGTCTTCTCTTCTATTCACTTTACCAAAAAGAATTGGTTTGTCGTTTCTAACAATAGTAGTCCAAATATGATAATAGGCATTATATCTAATCCTGCTTGGTGGCATTTTTTCATTATTAGATCCATAAGGTGGGTCAAAATATGCGAGATCGAACTCATTATTTTTTACAACTTCAAAAATATCCTTTCTAAAAACTTTATGGTCACCATTAGTTTTTGGTAAGTTGGGAAGCTTTAAAAATAAATCTTTATATGACCTATCAGACCAATAAGAAAGATATGAGGAAAAATGCCCGAGCGTGCTATCTACAGAATCAAGCGCAAATAATAAACTTGTTAAAATAACAGATTTATCAATATCATTTAAATTCAGTTTTTCTATTTCATCTCGTATTGCATCTAGTTTTTTTGTATTTTTCTTTTGAAATGGCATTTTCACACTCATTTCTTCGTCACCCCCATAGTTATCTGTAAACCAACCACGATGACCCTTTAACGAATTCAGCTTATCAATTATTTTTTGATAGTATTCTTTTTCTTTATTATTTAATAAAAAACATTTTGCGCACACCTCAGAACAATATGAAATGTCGTTGGAGGTAACGTCATACCCCGCTTGCGCAAAAGCCTGACTTACGCGAGTTGAACCACTAAAACCATCCAAAACTGTTTTAATCTCTAGGTCTTTTATAATTTCTAAAATATAAGGAATTATTTTTAGTTTTGATCCTGCATATTTAATCCCCTGAGTTTTTATGTAAGAAAAATCTTTTTCACCAAATAAAGTTTGTGCCATATTAAATCTTTTTTAAATTATCAATATCTTTTTGTAAAATTATATTTGCTTCTTCATGACCTTTTTCTGTGCTATTTAATGCAAGACTAAATAATTTCACTAGAATATGATTGTGTGAATAATCAATCCAGCCGTTTGTAAGACTATCAAAATAAGCGGTAGCATTTTTTGTCTGTGTCCAAAGTCCTCTCTGTAGCGCATTTGCTGATGCGCCACCATAACGAACTTCACAAATATAATTGTCTTTTTCATCCAAAAACATAAAAATTGGATGCTTACGCGTTTTACCTTTACTCTTACTTTTCAAACTTTTTCCTTTGCCAATATATAAAATTCTAGCTGTTTGCCTGCGTGCTTTTTCGTGATCAAAAATAATTATATTGCATTGCTTATCTTCCTCGCGATAAATAAGAGGCATAATATTTATATTGTTGAATTCAGAAAATGCTTTTGAGGAAAATATTTCTTCTATTTTCTTTTTATCATTAATATTTTTTCCTTGTTTTTCAAGATAAGGAAACATTTTTTGGTCGCTATCTGTGGAAAGTTGTAGTGGACCATCACCATAAGCTTTCAGACTAAGTGGAAATTTTGAATTTGTAACCTCATTTATAATTACAATATCTTCTTCGTGTTCTTTCGCACGAAAAAGATCTTTACCGACATGAATACTTTTAAAATCATACATAAACTGGTTAATAAATTCTGCCATGCCGATTTCTGCTAAATCGCCATGTGTTTTATTCCCGATCAATCGCATTGTAAATATATTAGAAAGTGTATTGACAACTAAATGCCGATGCTTACCGGCCAGTAATTTAAATCTGTTTTTAAAATCTTTATATGAATTCATATCAATAGATGATTGTATCATAAATATGACTTTATATCATAGGCTCGGCTTCTTGTGAAGCTTTTGCCTTAGGTTTGGCTGAATCGCTCTCTTCTGCTTCAGTAATTGAATCGACAGACTCAGTTTTTTCATTATTTCCATTTTTTTCCTTTTCCTTTCTCTTGGCTCTTCCTTCAATTATCGCTTTTTCCTCCACACTTCTGATTATCGTAGCCTCTTCCTTAGCGATAAGTTTAGCCGCATCGTCTTTTGGTATGGAATATTTTCTTCGAGAAGCTTCTATAATTTCTTTTCGGTAAGACGGGTGCGTCGGAGGAAGCACATTAAGAGTTTCAGCTGAAAATGGGTCATGAGACTCTCCATCAATCGTCATTTTTATGTAAAATTCTTTTATCGCAAGATTGATCATGTCTTTAACATCAAATAGAGGCGCAAATTCCGGTTTTAATTTAACTGCGTCTTCTCCACCAACTCTAAAACAAATCAGGCTTCCGGTATTGCCAAGCACCGCATGCTGAACTTGAGGAAGAAGCTGGCCAATATATTGGTGAGCTATTGTAAGATTAAGAGCGTATTTTCTAGCTTCTGACAAAATATTTTCAAATGTTTGAGTAACAATATTGTGAAACTCGTCGATGTATAAGTAAAAATCTTTACGTTCCGCTTCGGGGATACTTGCTCTTTCCATTCCTGCCTGTTTTATTTTTGTCAAGAACATTGAGCCAAAGAAAGACGAATTTTCTTCCCCGATGCGACCTTTGGAAAGATTGATTAAAATTATTTTTTCTTGATTCATGAGTTCGCTAATATCTATTTTATTTTGTTTCTGTCCGAAGATATTTCGAAGTAATGGGTCTGAGAGAAATTGTCCGAGTTTATTTACAAGCGGAATAATAGCATCTGTATCAAATTTTTCAGACCAATCAGCGAATTCAATAGCGAAGAATCTTTTAACCATGTCATCAGTAATATATTCAACGACCTTTTGTCTATAGTTTCTGTCTGTCAACATAGAAATCATTCCACGCATCGTAGCATGCGGATAGTCAAGAAGCGCCAAGCATGTAAATCGGAATACGTGCTCAAGACGGGGCGTCCAGTTAGCTCCGAATTGTTTATGTAGAACTTCAATTAATCCTTGAGTTAATTGAAATTTAAATAACGGATCCACATTAGCAAGTGGATTAAAGGACGCTGGAAAATCAATATCGGACGGATCTATAATGCATACATCCTCTATGCGCTCTTTTGGGATATAGTTGAGCATTGCTTCTATTACATCACCGTGCGGATCAATCAGGCATAAACCGTGATTATAGGTTATATCTTGACGTATAAAAAGCTCAAGCAATTTAGTCTTGCCGACCCCGGATTTTCCAACAATATAAAGATGGCGTCTGCGATCTACACGTTTTATACCAAAAACAAATTTCTTTTCTTCTAAAGAAGCCACGTAATTCGTCCGCCCAATAAAAGAAACATCCTCCGGTTTTACCTTGCCAAAAACAGGTAACTCTGGCGGCGGCGGTCCATATTTGATTATTTGCACTCGATTCGGCTTGGGCATATATACTGGCTATTTTAGCATAAAATTTAGTAAACCTCTTGCTGATAACATTTCTCGCAATAAACTATTTCCGGTCGCTCGGGAGCATAAGAAGTCTCAAATTCATTTGGACAGTTTGGCTTCATGCATTTTCTATGCCAAAGTTTCAGCGGATTTCGTTTGTGTAATCGTGTAAAATGTCGGCAATTTGGGCATAATCTTGGAAGCGCTAAATTCATTTTTTTATAGAATTGCAATTCTTCAGAAAGAATTTTAAAAGCTTCGGTACATCGTTCGTTGCAAAGACCAGTATGCGCGCATCCTATTACCTTGCCAATAATAGAATCGTCTGTATTTTTTATATCTTCAGGCAAGTTTTTTACGTCAATATCAATATTATAATTCCTATTTTCTTTCGGCTGCCATTCATACCTATAAACCAAGGAGTCTTTTTCATCAATTGGAAAATATTCTTGAGCTAGGGTTTCATTATAATAAAATGGCGAAAGTTCTATTGGAAAAAATTCTCCATATTTATACACTCTTCCCTTTCGGTCTATATACGGCATAGAATCCATTTGTTTTATAATTTTAGGCAAAAGTTTTTCATATTCTTCTTTCGTATACTGCTTGTTCAAAATACAATAAGATTTTTTGCGCAGACCGATACATCCAAAAGAGTTTGTTAGATTATGACAATTAAATGCATATCTCACATTATTGGAATCGTATGTAGTAATTGTAAAAGAATTATTTCCGTCTCTATTGCAGTCTACACATTCATAAGACAATTCGTTATCAAAAATTCCATTGCCATCATATGAATCTTTTACATCGAGAGTTCCATATTCATATTTTGCATTTTCCACGTTTTTAAAAGCCTCAAAGCAATTTTTACAATTTTTTGATTCACTGATATTGTCGCCAGTGCAATTTATCGAAGATATGATATTGGCATATCGATGAACAGAGGAAAAATATATTTTTTCCATAAACTTTTTCTGTAACAAAAGAAGGTTGCTATAATTACTTATGCTGAGCTTTTGTAATTGATTAAAATATTCTTCTTTGGTGTATTCTTTATTCCATATGCAATATGATTTACTGACCAAATTAGAGCAGCCAAAACAATTGGTGCAGTTTTTGCAATTATAAAGAAAGTAAGAATCGGTGCAATTTTTAGATTTGAAACTCCAAAATAATCGATATGATTCTGCGCAATCAATACATTCATAGGAGAGTTCGCATTTGGTGCACATAAATAGATCTTGGGAATCCTTACAGGTTAATAGTTTGTTGCCGTACCGAACATTTTCATTCCAACCCGAGCCAAAAATAAGATAGCAATTCTTGTTACATTCGACAAAGTTTGTGTATTGGCTATTTACCGAGTTGATAGTTGAAAGAGCTGCCAAGGGTACGCGTTTAAAGAGTTCGGAAAATTGAACAAAAAATGGTTTTGAAAAATCATAAGGAAAACCATAATCCATCTGATTCCACTTATCACTCCACCAGTATTCATTATCAAAAATAACTAAATTTTGAACATTGCCATACATACTTATAATCTCCTCTGAATGACCCGGAGCAGAACATTTTATTTTATGAAGAGAGCGCTCGTTTCTCCACGACATTCTTCGCTGATTTCGACATTCCGGGCAAAAAGTCGGAGCTGGAACTTTTATTTTTTCATAAAAATTAAAATCTTCCGGTTCTATTATGAAGTCCTTCTTGCAATTCTGACAATTTTTTGTGACGTTATCCATAATTTTTAATTCCTTAGACTATCATATATGATATATTTGCATTTGGCGCAATTGCGGGTCCAGAATTTATACGGACCGCGGCGGACAATGCGGTCTGTAAAACGGCAACTCCAGCATATTCTAGGAATAGGAATAAGCATTTTTCTGTAAAATTCAAGCTCACGTCTAATTAAGCGGTAATTTCTGGAACATTTTGCGCAAGTTAATATTTCATCCAAAATACTGTCTGGTACATTTTTTATGTGATCAGGAATATCCTCGGGTTTCATTGTTTCCTTCCCTTCTGTCTTTTGAATATCGTCTTCCCAGCGAAAACCTTGCGCGAGAGCTTGTTCTTTAGTAAGTGGCATATTGTCTTGTCCTATCGTTTCATTATAGGCAAAAAAAGCAAGATCGGTAGGAAAAAAATCGCCATAAATACCTTTGTTTTTTAATTCTTCTATTATGTTATTTTTTATTTTTTGATATTCTTCTTTACTGTAATGTTTGTTTAAAATAATAAAATCTCCACCTTTAATAGCATCACATCCAACACAATTCTTGCTTTGACGAGTGGCAAATGAATATTCAACATTTTGAGAGCTTTCAACCCACCAAGAACAAATAACATTCCTTGAGCCTGCTCCCACCCCAACCCCATTATATAATAGTTCTGACCTGCGACAGTGACCAATCATATCTGCGCAATCTTTGCCTTTTTTTACTGAAAAAGAATGTCGCATATCTTCACCAAAAGAAACTTCAAAGCATTTGTAGCAATTTTTTGATTCAAAAATATAATCACCTAAGCAATTTTCAATTTTTAAATTATTACTATTGCGATGTGGAAATTTAAGTGAAAATTCTAAAAATTTGCGTTTTGTTTCTTCCGTTTTCAAAAAACTGCCGGAAATTTTATTTACTCGCTTCATCCATTCATCTCTAGAAAGCGGTTCATTAAAAAAATAATGAGATTTATGGCGCAAATTGACACAGCCAAAACAATTTTGGCAACCCGAACAATTCAAAACAAAACGAGAATCTATGCAATCGGATATATTTTGCCCATAAATTACACCAGTGCTTTTATGAATATTTATACACTCATAACAATTTTCAATTTTATCAGCGTAATAAATATCAAAAACATCTTGACTATCGATGATACCACGCGAGTAAGCGCAATTTTCATTATTTGGACCAGAATTAAAAATCAAATAACCATCTTTATTACCTCCAGCAAAGTTGGCATACTCGCTATTAATATTCACACCTGTGGATATACTACTGTATGTAGCAGATTTGGGAACCTTTGTAATAAGCTTTTTTAATTGCTCAAAAAAAGGTTGAGCTGAATCGTAATCTACCGCATAAGAATATGGATCCCACTTGTCAGAAATCCAACAGTCATTGCAATATATAGTATAGGGAGAATTTGGATTATACATTGTGATAATTGAACGATTACATAAATCGCAAGTTCGCTTGTATAAAGTCCGCTCATTTCTAAAGACTGCCCGCATTTTAAAGCGACAATCTGGACAAATAAGAGACGCTGGCACTTTTATTTTTTCATAAAAAGAAAGATCATCTTTGTCTAAGATAAATTTCTGCTTACATTTTTTACATTCTTGAGTCATTTTTTATTCTAAAATTTTTCGGAGAACGTCTTCTGGCACTTCTTTCACTTTTTCAGTTTTAGGCTGACCAGTCTCGGGTTGGGGATTTTTAGGGACAGGATTAGATGGAGGAACTGGAATTGTTTCTTCTTTTTCTTTTTCAATTTTTTCTAAAATTAAATCTTTCAGCTTATTCATATCCTCTGAACTAGCGGCGCGATCCCCGCCCGCCGATTGGCGGGCGGATTTGGAAGATGCAGATTTTTTATCTTTAAGAGCATCAAGAGAAATTTCAGCCGGAGGAGGCTGAACAATTTTTTCAGCTTTAGATTGATTTGCCAGAGTTTTATTTAAAATTTCTCTTAATGCCAAATTTTGTTTTCCGACTTTAGTAGTTGAAACTTTATTAAAAACTTTTTTAATGGTCCCAAACACTCCAGTATTGCTCACCAGAGATGAAGACTTGCCTTTTTTTTGATTTCCGCTTGCCATTTCTTTAGTAGGAAACTCTATGCCCAAATCGGCTAAGGGTTTGAAAAACGTGGATTCATCGTGTTTAATTTGATTTTCTGAATCCTTTTTCACCTTTACTTCGCCAGATTTTATTCTTGCTATGCAATCCTTGCAATAAACTGCCCTGCCCGGATCTGGCCTAAAAGGCACTGTCGTTTCTTTTTTGCAAAGTGAACAAATAACTCCAAATTTTTCTGTATTGCCTGGTTCATTATCATTACCAAGCGACATTCCGCTCCAATCATTAATTTCTCTTTCTACAACTCCTTTACTTCTGCAATAGAGGACGCGCGAGGATTTAATTACCTCTTCTTCGATCTTTTTATCGCCAGATTTTACCATTGACGGCAAAGTCTTTGCCGAGAAAGGACGAGAGGTTACTCCATCTATCATTAATTTTATGTAAACTTTGTAATTCGGCAAATTCACAATATCCTGCGGAGTAAATTCCGGATCAAATTCTGATTCCAGAAATTCCGCATCGTCAGATCCAACTCTAAAAACTATCATCGTACCGACGTTGCCAAAAACAGCATCGCGCACTGCTGAACTTTTGTCCGCCACTAGTTGAGCAGTATATTGATGAGCCACAGTTAAATTTAACCTGTATTTTCTGGCTTCAGATAAAATACCGGCAAAAGCGTCCGTCACGAAATTCTGAAATTCATCCACATAAAGATAAAAATCTCTGCGGGATTCTTCGGGGATTCGCACTCGTTCCATAGCCGCAAGCTGAATTTTGGTAATAATCATCCCTCCTAAAAGACCAGAATTGTCTTCTCCGATACGCCCCTTAGAAACATTGACTAGGAAAATTTTTCCCTCGTTCATTATGTCAAAGATATTGATTGTGCTCTTGGATTGGCCAACAACATTCCTAATGATGGATGTGGAAAGAAACTGCCCGACTTTATTTTGAATTGGCGCAATAGCTTCATTTCTGAATTTATCTTGCCAAGCTTCATATTCATGCACCCAGAAAGCTTTAATAACAGGATCTTTCAAATTGGAAATAATTTTCTGCCTATAATCTTTATCCACTAGCATTCGAGGAATGCCGAGCAAAGTCGTACCCGGCGTGTCAAGAAGCGCTAAAATTGCATTATTTAAAATGTATTCCATTCGAGCGCTCCAAGCATTCGCCCAAATTTTAGTAAAAATACCCATCAATCCTGATGCCACCAAATGTTTATATTGAGGGTCAATCAGCTCTAGTACATTGAATCCGATATGATGGTCTGCATCGGCTGGATTAAAATAAATTACATCTTTAATGCGATGTGGCGGAATAGCCGAAAGAACCGATTCTACATTTTCCCCGTGCGGGTCAACCATGCAAACCCCATCACCGTTTTTAATGTTCTGGATAATCATATTAAACATCAAAACCGATTTACCGGTGCCAGACTTTCCAAGTATATAAACATGCTGACGCCTATCTTTGCGCTTTATGCCAAAAAGCTGATTCTTGTCCCGATAAGTGGTAAGCCCAAGAATTCCATATAACGCTATTTTACAATAAAATAGAAAAAACTAAAAGCCCTACGCATGAGAAAATTAATTTTTATTATCGTATAGTGTTTTTACCTCTCCCTTGGCGGATTTAATTTTTCTAGTTCTCTGAGAGGTACTTCTTTTACCAGTACTTTTTCTCCCGGTAATCTCTTTTGAACAACAACAGTTTTTCCATCATCAATAAATGCAGTAATTTTAAAATCACCTTCTAATGCTCCGCCAGATTCTTCACTTCTTTTTACGATAATTTCCCTTCCCACTTTCAGAGGATCATCAAGCCTTGGTTTGATTGGCTCTTGATAATTTTCTGCCGGAAGTAAATGTTTTTTTATAAATTCAAACATATTTCTATTTCTTTAAAAATTAATTTTAATGTTTAAATGTTTAAATGTTTAAATGTTTAACAATTCTATTTTTTCGGCTTTTCTCCTTTGTCATCTTTACTTTCCTTGAATTCCGCATCTTTTACTTCCGGATTTTGTTCTTCGGGAGTTTTTGTATCGGGCCCACCAGAGGCGGATGAACTTTTTGCTATTGCCTCCCCTATTTTGGACATTTCAGAAGAAAGTTCTTCGGTAGCCTTTTTGATTGCCTCTCCATCAGTGCCATCTTTTACGCCCCGAAGCGCAGTGATTTTCGCATTGACACTATCCTTTAATTCCGCAGGAATTTTCGCTTCATTGTCTTTCAGCGCTTTTTCGGCAGTGTAAATAATCATTTCCGCAGTATTTTTGACATCTTTCTTTTTCTTATCCTCTTCGGCGTGAAGTTCCGCATCTTTCTGCATTTTTTTAATTTCCTCATCTTTCAGTCCAGAACTTGCTTCAATTTTGATTGATTGAGTCTTGCCGGAAGCTTTATCTTTAGCAGCCACATTTAAAATTCCGTTCGCATCTACGTCAAAAGACACTTCAATTTGAGGCATACCTCGAGGCGCTGGTGGAACTCCGTCCAAGATAAATCGGCCCAAAGACCTATTATCAGAGGCCATCGGACGCTCTCCTTGCACAATATGTATTTCAACAGAAGTTTGATTGTCGGCCGCTGTTGAGAATATTTGAGATTTAGAGGATGGAATGGTTGTATTTCTTTCAATCAATTTTGTAGCCACGCCCCCAAGCGTTTCAATACCTAAAGACAGCGGTATAACATCAAGCAAGAGCACATCGCGCACATCTCCGGCAAGCACTCCAGCTTGCACTGCGGCGCCGAGCGCCACAACTTCATCCGGATTGATAGACATATTTGGTTCCTTGCCAAAAAGATTTTTGACTGCTTCCACAATCTTCGGCATTCTGGTTTGTCCGCCAACCATTATGATTTCGTTTATTTCATCCATTTTGAAAGGCGAGGCCGCAAGCGCTCTTTTGGTTATTTCAATTGAACGATCAATTAAATCTTTAGTGAGCAACTCTAAAGTGGCGCGAGACATTTTCATCAGCAAATGTTTTGGTCCTCCGGCGTCAGAAGTGATAAATGGAATATTTATTTCTGCCTCCATTGTGGTAGAAAGTTCGTGCTTGGCTTTCTCTGCCGCTTCTCTTAATCTTTGATGCGCTAACGGATCTTTGGTTACATCAATGCCAGATTCCTTTTTATATTCTTCCGCAATCCACTTGACTATTTTTCGATCAATATCGCCTCCACCCATATGACTGTCTCCGTCAATAGATTTTACTTCTATCACATCGCCGCCTATCTCCAGCACTGACACATCAAAAGTTCCTCCGCCGAAATCGTAGACCACAATCTTTTCATTTTTCTTTTTATCAAATCCGTAAGCAAGAGCGGCAGCGGTAGGTTCATTGATTATGCGTTTAACATCAAGACCGGCAATTGCTCCCGCATCTTTGGTTGCTTTTCTTTGCGCGTCATTAAAATATGCAGGCACGGTTATAACCGCTTCAGTAATTTTTTCTCCCAACTTCGCTTCCACATCGGTTTTTATTTTTTGCAAAATCATCGCGGAAATTTCTTCCGGTCGATAAAATTTATCCGTCATTTTAACTTTCACTCCGCCACCATCTCCTGCTTCAATCTTAAATGATGCCGTTACGCGATCTTTTTGCACTTCCGCATCATCAAAACGATGCCCCATAAAGCGCTTGATTTCTGCAATTGTGTTTTCTGGATTTGTTATTGCTTGTCTTTTGGCCAGAAGTCCCACAATGCGATCGCTATTTTTTGCGGTCGCGACCACCGAAGGCGTAGTGCGATTGCCTTCAATATTTTCAATAATTTTCGGCGCACCTCCTTCAATAACAGCTACTGCCGAATTTGTTGTACCTAAATCTATACCTATTATTTTGCTCATAACTTTTTATTTTTTTTAATTTATTTTTTATAATACGCACATTATATACCTATCTATTATTTTAGCAAGTTTTTCGTGACCACAAAATACTTGTCAAAAACCAGTATATATTATAGTATATAACTATGTCAAGAAAAGTTAATTATTCGGATAAAATATTGAAAATACTAGGTCAAAAAACAGCTATTTCTTTGCCTGAATTGACAAAACAGATAAAAGCGGAAGAATGTTCGCAAAAACCGGAGTACGCCATTACACGTTCTCTAAAAGGGCTTAAGAACACTGGATTGATAGAACAAGTAACTTCTCCGCAAAACGAATACGCGCGTCTGACAAAATTAGGACGAAAAAAAATACACAGCTTAAAGCTAGGTAGCGATACAACTCTAATAAACACCGCGTGGGACGGATTTTGGAGAATTATCTTGCTTGACCTTCCGGAGAATAGAAAAAGCGAACGTGAAAGTCTGCGCTATCTTTTGAAAAAAGCCGGCTTTGTTTGTCTCAAAAATTCTGCCTGGATTTCCCCCTTCCCTTTTGAACATTTATTTACGAATATAAAAAAAGATCTCAGACTTACGACCGAAATGATGATTATCGTCACCGAACATATTGACGAAGAAAGCAAAAAAGTTTTATTTGAAACTTTCGGAAAGTAGTCTTTGTGTTGATAAAATTTGCATATGCATAAATTATCAACATCTATTAATACACTTCTTGCTGATAACATTTTTCGCAGTAGACTATCTCCGGACGGTTCGGAGCGTAGGGGGTTTCGAATTCATTCGGACTGTAAGGTATGAGGGGTACCCCAAATCCTGGACACATTTTCTCTTCTAAAAAGAAGTAGAATAATGTCATGGAAAACAACATATTAAATTACAAAAGCAAAAGAG
>LBSW01000020.1 GCA_000990145.1 Parcubacteria group bacterium GW2011_GWB1_37_13
AACCGAGGCAATAGTAAACAGAAAATCTTTAATCACAAGAGTGACTTTGAACGTTTTGTAAATTTACTATTTTTAGCCAACTCCAAAAATAGTTTTAACTTCTTCAATCTTTTAAAAGATAAACATATATATGACTTTGAACGAGAGGATACGCTTGTAGACATTGGTGCGTATGTTCTTATGCCTAACCACTTTCACATTTTAATTACTCCAAAAAAAGAAGGGGGAATCAGTAAGTTTATGCAAAAATTAACAACAGCGTATGTTATGTATTATAATCAAAAATATAAAAGAACTGGTGGTTTATTTGAAGGAAAATTCAAGTCTCAGCATCTAGATAATGACCGATATTTGAAATATATTTTTTCCTACATTCATTTAAACCCAATCAAATTGATAAAACCCAAATGGAAAGAGTTGGGTATAAAAAATAAAATTGAAGCTCTGGATTTTCTGAGGGGATATATTTTTTCAAGCTATCTTGATTATAAAAATAGCAACAGGGAACAGAGTATTATTATCAATAAAAATCCATTTCCAAATTATTTTTCAGATGCAAAAGATTTTGATACTGAAATTTTAGATTGGTTTAATTTTAATAAAGAATTGTGAGGTCTTGCCTCACAATTAATCACAATTAACTAAAATTAATATCCCACAAACAACCCAGGTTATTATTTTTTCTCTTTCTTTTTTATCCATATTTTTTAATTTTTATTCCTCATTTAAATCTACTACGCTCTGTACTTCTTCAAGCGATGTAATTCCGTTTAGGATTTTTACTATACCGTCTTGGCGCATTGAGAGTATGCTTTGAGCGCGCGCAACTTTTTTGATTTCGTGCTCGCTGGGATTTTCCGGAATTATTTTTTCTATTGCTTCGTTAGTTTTAATGGCTTCAAAGATGCCTATTCGCCCGGTATAGCCGATTTTGTTGCATTTTTCACAACCAACAGGAGAAAAAATCTTAAAAGATTCATCAATTTTTACATTATATTTTGAAAGATCTTTGCCTTCTTCCTTAATACTGTCCAAGACCAATTTTATAGTTTTGGTTTGTTCTTCTGTTGGGGCGTTTTCTTTTTTGCAAAATTTGCATAATTTGCGGACCAAACGCTGAGCGATAGAAAGAGATAACGCTGACACTAAAATTTTAGGATTTACTCCTAAATCAATCAAACGGGGAACAACTCCAGCTGCATTATTGGTATGCAAAGTAGAAAAAACTATATGACCGGTAAGGGCTGATTGCACAGCTGTTTCAGCGGTTTCTTTGTCTCGAATTTCTCCGACCATTACCACGTCTGGGTCTTGGCGAAGCGCAGAGCGCAAACCCTCAACAAAAGTATAACCCCTTTTATCATTTGTTTGAGTTTGAGTTATGCCAATTAAATGATATTCTATTGGGTCTTCGATAGTTATCATTTTTATTTCCGGAGAATAAATCTTTCTTAAAAAAGCATAAAGAGTGGTCGTTTTTCCAGAGCCAGTCGGACCAGTGACTAAAATCAAACCGTTTGGTTTTGCAATTTCTTGTTCTATCACAGAGAGGAGGTGGGATTCTATCCCTAAATCCTCAAATTTTACCTGAATAGATTTTGGATCCAAAATACGCATAACTATTGATTCACCATATGTGCCAGGTATAAGAGAGGTACGAATATTTATCTCTTCTTTTTCTTCCATAATGCTAAAACGTCCATCTTGCGCGATTTTGGAAGTCAATTTCATTCCAGAAAGAAGTTTTATACGTGAATTAAGCAGGCGGTATATATCAAGTCCGAAAAAGTTTATATCCTGGAGAACTCCATCAAGACGCAACCGCAGCCTGCCTCTGTCTTTCTCCGGTTCTATATGTATGTCCGAGGCCTTTATGGCGATTGCGCCGGCCAAAATTATTTCAAGCAGCCGAGAAATTTTGTGAATTTTATTTCCTTCCAGCGTTTCTACTACCAATTTCGCAATATCTTGCATATGCTCAATATTTTTTTCCGTATTTCTCAAAATTTCAAGAGAGATATCCAAACCTCCAACTTTTGAACTTTCAGCCATTGAAATTTCCTTGTATCTTTCCCAGACTTTATTTAAACTTGCAATCGAAGCCATATAAAAAGTTGGCACCAAATTCTTTTTTTCCATACTATCCTTAATATTTTCCAATAACTCTGGATTTGGGGCGCGTACAGCTATAAAAATATTTTTCCCAAAAAGCTTAAACGGCGCGACTTTCATTTTTGTGGCATCGGCCTCCGATATTGCTCTAAGCGCTTCGTTATCTATGCTTATACGATACAGATCGATGTAAGGAAGACCGTATTTTGACTCTGCCAAACTCGCCACCAACTGTTCTTCTTCCTGTTTATGCAAGTCGTCCAACTGTTTATTTTGTTTTTCTTCATCAAATAAGGCCATTACTTATATATTGTATATTAAATGATATAATTTACATAATGTCCAAGAGCCCAAAAACATTAGTTTTGTTGGATGCTCACGCCATAATACATCGCGCTTTTCATGCGTTGCCGGAATTTTTATCCTCAAAAGGGGAGCCTACGGGAGCATTATACGGTCTCTCAAGTATGTTGATGAAAATAGTCACTGATTTAAAGCCGGATTATATTGTTGCTTGTTATGATTTGCCCGGAAAAACATTCAGGCACATTGCCTATGACGGTTATAAAGCAGGCAGGGCTAAGGCTGACGATGGTTTAATCCTGCAATTAAAAAATTCTCGCGCAATCTTCGAGGCTTTTAATATCCCTGTGTACGACAGCCCAGGTTTTGAAGCAGACGATGTTTTGGGAACGATATGCGAGAAATATAAAAAAGATAAAAATATAAATATAATTATTGCGTCCGGCGATATGGATACGATGCAGTTAATAGACGACAAAAAAGTTCAAGTATATACTCTCAAGAAGGGGATTAATGAAACTATTTTGTATGATGAAGATGCAGTTATAAGCCGTTTTCATTTTAAGCCGAAATTTTTACCAGATTATAAGGGTTTGCGCGGCGATTCGTCGGATAATATTGTTGGCATCAAGGGTATAGGAGAAAAAAGCGCCACTATTTTAATTGAAACCTTTTGCACTATCCCAGAGATTTACAAAAAAATATCTTCCAAGGGCGGGGAAGATGCATTTAAGAAATTAGGTTTTTCGGATCGCATAATAAAGTTGTTAAAAGATAATGAGGAAGAAGCTCTTTTTTCAAAAACTTTAGCTAAAATCAGAACTGATGCGCCAATAAGCTTTGTATTACCAAATAAGACCTTTTGGGAACTAGCTGATTTTAAAAAAATAGAACAGCTTTTTATACAGTTTGAATTTAGAAGTTTGTTTTCGCGATTAAAGAATTTTTTTGCAAATAATTCGGCGAGCCCAGTAAAATTTTCTCCTGTAAAGCTTCAAGAAGCCAGTATTGCTCTTTGGCTGATAAATTCGGACATAAGCAATCCAAACTTGTCGGACATTTTGATGTTTGCCCGTCTAGACCCGCTTCGACACGAGGCGAGCTCGGCGAGACTGGCAGATGCCGATTCGTTTGACACTGCCTATGAGCGGATTTTTAAGACCCTAAAAGAGAAAAAACTGGAAAAAGTTTATGAAGAAATAGAGCGTCCGATAATGCATATAGTTAAAAAAATGGAGGATTATGGAATTTTAATAGATAAGAAGTATTTTGAAAATTTATCGATTGAATATCATAAAGAATTGGACAGGCTTACGCAAAAAATATATAAAATTTCAGGAACAGAGTTCAATATAAATTCTCCAAAACAATTGGGTGAAGTGCTTTTTGGTAAAATGGGTATGAAATCCAATCAAAAACGCAAGCGCCTGCCCACCGGCAGGCAAGGTTCTTTTTCCACTAAAGTTTCGGTATTAGAAGAATTAGGGGATGAAAATCCGATTATAAAAGAAATACTTGCTTACCGAGAATTACAAAAATTGCTTTCTACTTATATTGATGTAATTCCAAAAATGGCGGGTGGAGATGGAAGATTGCACGCAAAGTTCCTGCAAAATGGCACAACAACTGGAAGATTTTCTTCCCAGGATCCCAATCTGCAGAACTTGCCGATAAAAACGGAATTAGGAAAAAGGATTCGAGGCGGATTTATAGCCCAAAAAGGCTCTAAATTGCTCGCTTTTGATTACAGCCAGATTGAATTACGGGTCGCCGCGATACTTTCGGGCGATAAAAAGATGACCCAGATTTTCCGAGACAGAAAAGATATTCACTCGGGAGTCGCCTCTTTTGTTTTTGGCGCGCCGATAGATAAAGTAGACAGTGAAATGCGTCGCAAGGCTAAAGTGATAAACTTCGGAATTATTTATGGTATGGGAGTTTCTGCTTTGCGAAAAAATCTTGGAGGCACGCGCGAGGAGGCGCAAAAGTTTTACGATAATTATTTCAATCAATTTTCCGGAGTGCGGGATTATTTAGAAGAAGTTAAAAAATTTGCGCTGAAAAATTCCTTTACAGAAACACTATTTGGCCGCCGAAGATATTTTCCAAACATAAATTCTAAAATTCCGTTTTTAAAAAATATGGCCGAGCGCACTGCAACGAACGCGCCAATTCAAGGAACAGCTACAGCGGATATCATCAAGCTCGCCATTAGGTATATAGAAGAAGACTTGAAAAAAACGAGGCTGTTAGATCAAGTTCATCTTGTGCTTCAAATACACGATGAGCTGGTTTATGAAGTAGAAGAAGGTGTGTTATTGGAAGCCGATAAGATAATAAAAAATGCTATGAGAAGTGTACTGGAGAGGTCATATATACATTACAAAACCGAGATTCCGCTTGAAGTTCATTCCGGTTATGGAGATAATTTCGGAGAAGTGAAATAAAGTTTTTATGATATAATACAAAAGTGGAAAATTATAATAAAACAAAACAAGCCTCAAGTAAAGAAATTCTCCACAGAAGCAAGGTGCACTGGATTTTGGCGCATTCGTACACTTTATATTTCATTTTATTTTTAGCCAGTGTTTTCCTTGATTTTATTTTTAGGATTAAAATCTTTACAAATCTCGTTATGGTTCCGGTGGGCGTTGCTCTCTTAGTGTTTGCAAGTTTTTTAATTCTTTGGGCGCAGAAGACTTCGCGAAATTTGGACACAAAAAATATTAGCAAAGAAACTTTTTGCAAAGGACCATATTGTTACACTCGAAGCCCGACACATTGGGGACTTTTCTTTTTGATGTTGGGGTTTGGAATTATAGCAAATGCTGTTTTTGTGGTTTTATTCACGCTTATTTCTTTTCTAATTACCAGATTTACTTTTTTAGATAAACAAGAAACGGTGCTTGCGGAGAAATACGGCGCGCCCTATCTTGAATATAAACGATCGGTCAAACTTTAACTCGATATCAAATCGGAAATTTTTATGATATATCTTTTTTTGGGCGATGATGTTAAAAATAAGCTTTTCAATTATGAAAAATTCATAAAATCTATACCAGTTAGCACGGAAATTTTTTATATAAACAGAAATAGTTTTGATCCGACTCAAACAGAAAGTTTTTATTCCGGCGCGAGCCTTTTTTCTGTTTTATCTGCGGTAGTTTTTCAGAACATTTTTGAATATGAAGAAACAAGAGATTTTATTTTAAATAAATTGGAATTAATGGAAAAATCGGCTAATTCTTTCATCTTTCTAGAAAGTAAATTAAATAAATCCATATTAGATGCTTTCAAAAAATCTTTGCCTGACGACAGGCAAACTGCGCCCTTCGTTAATATATTTGAATTGCCTAAAGAAAAGAAAGAAAAATTTGACAATTTTTTAGTGGCAAATGCTTTTGAACAGAAAAATAAATTGAATCTTTGGATTTATTTTCGGGAAGCTGTAGATAAGGGAGTAGGGATGGAAGAGCTTATCGGAGTTCTTTTCTGGAAGATTAAAGATATGATAATGAAAAAAAATTTCCGTAAATTCTCCGAATTTAAACTTAAAAATTATACCTCTCGCCTTAGCTATCTTTTACCGCAGGCCCGCAAGGAAAGCCAAGATGCCGAAGCCGTTTTTGAAAAATTTTTACTGGAAGCTTTTTAGATGTTTCTGTCTTGATTTTTAGCCTTATTTTGTATATATTTTATCTTTAAACAAGATATGCGCCCGTAGCTCAGTTGGTAGAGCAGATCCCTTTTAAGGATAAGGTCCTCGGTTCGATCCCGAGCGGGCGCACAAAATACGGGGTATTCAGCAAAAGATGCTTCTGGTTACAAAATCATTCCAAAATGCTAAAATACCAGTATGCATAGAATTAATAAAACATTAGTGTACTTTTTGTTGTTTACAATAATAAGTTCCGCATTGGCTTATCATATCGTGGTAAAAGCTTATAATGATGTTTTAGAGCTAAGTTATTCCAGCGATAAATAATTTTAGAAACAAAACAATAACGAAAAATCGAGAAAATATTTTAATATTGCATAACATCCGAAGCGTGGAAAATGTCGGCGCAATGTTTCGTACTGCCGATGCGGCGGGGATGGACAAAATTTATCTGACTGGCTATACGCCCTGCCCTCTTGATCGTTTCGGAAGAGTCCGCAAAGATTTAGCCAAGTCCGCTCTTGGCGCGGAGAAGTTTATGTTGTGGGAACAAAAGAAAAATATTTTTCCGCTTCTTGCAAGATTTCAAAAGGAAAAATATTTTATTATAGCCATTGAGCAAGATAAAAAATCCATTGATTATAAAAAAGTTTCCGCCAGAGGCGGACCAATTTATGGTTGGAAAGAGGGATTGGTTTTTATAGTGGGTAGCGAAATAGGCGGCATACCGAAAAATATTTTAGAAAAGTGCGATATAATCGCTGAAATTCCGATGCGAGGGAAAAAAGAATCGTTAAATGTTTCCGTGGCGCTGGGGGTGGTTCTTTTCGGAGTTCTGTGATTTTAGAGCACGGATATTTTTTTACTAAAAAATTCCTCGTGCTCGCGCCGTCGCGCTCCCAAGTCTATAAAATTACAGAACCCCGAACTAAGAAATAAAAAATAAGGTTTTTAAGGGGTTTTGAGCTCGACGGAGCGAAAACTTCAGGATTTTTTAAGCTTCAAAAAATCCGTACCGGCAAAAATCTTATTCTTTATTTCTATCTTTGATGTATAGAGCAAAAATGCGCGCTTCGGCCGTTTATCATTTTTCTTTGGATTATGCCTTTACAATTTTTCTTTCTACATCTTTCTCCCGTACGTCTGTAAGTTTCATGATGCATTTGGAATTTCCCCGGCAAACCTTCAATATTTCGATAGTCCGACATTGAATCTCCGCCAAAATCTATGCCCTTAGTAAGAGTTTCTTTTATCGCCTTGAACATTAATTTGAGTTCCGATTCTGCAACCTTCGAGACTTTTCTTTCCGGATGTATGCCTGCGCGCCAGAGTATTTCATCCGAATAAATGTTTCCAATGCCGGCAATTATAGCTTGATCCATCAAGGCCGTTTTTATTTTTTTGTTCATACATAAGTTCAATCTTTGTCTTAGATTATTTAATGTGAATTTTTTATCAAGCGGTTCTGGCCCGATATTTTTTAAATGCTTGCTGTCGTGCATATTTTTTGTATCTAATAAGGTAATTTTCCCAAATTTACGAGCGTCTGAAAAAGCTAAGTGTTTATTTTTTGAAAGAACGAAAGTTACATGCACAAATCTGTTATAGGGGTCGTGTAATGGCCCATTTTTTACTGGTATCCATTTATTTTTTAAAAATTTGTATTTTCCATAAAGCAAATGCCCAGTCATTTTCAGATGAACCAGTATCGTTTTTTTATTGCTCAAATTTACTAGAATATTCTTTGCCCTTCTTTCTACTGATACAATTTTTTTATTTAGAATTTCTTTTCTAAAAACTTTGAAATATTTTGGATTAGCTATCGTATCATTCTGGCGTTTATCTTTTGTATTTAAATCAGTCCAGACGTCTCTAATTGTTAGGCCTGTTATTGTTCTTCTTAGACCCTTTGTGGTAGTTTCAACTTCTGGTAATTCTGGCATATTTTTAGATAAACATACGAATATACTAATAATACTAATCTACGAATGGATACGAATAATTCTAGATGGTTTTACATATTTATTTCTAAAATTTACCAACAAACCTAGATCTAGCTTAGTATGTTGAAGGTAATTCTGTATTTGCCTATAATGCTCCCTAGTTAAGATTCTTACAGCTTTTAATTCTAAAATTATCTTTTTATCCACAATAAAATCTAAAATATTACCACTGTCCCCAATACTCGGCTCTCTTTCGTAAAAGATTTTAGATTCTTTTAATTTTTCTTCTATTAAATCTCCATATTGTTTTTCTCTAGCATACGGACCTAATTCATTATGAACATCAAATAATATTCCAGTAATTTTGTAGGACAATTCGGGATGCAAAACTTTTTCACTTACCTTATTATTGGTAGTCATTCGTATCATTCGTTACATTAGTATATTCGTATCATTTCCCGGAAAGTATCTTCAATGCTTCCCTGATTTTTGTATTTGTATTACTTTCCGGGCTGACTTTTTTCAAAGCTTCCCGCGCTTGGTTTTGAGAATAACCCAAAGATTTTAGCGCTTCCAGAACGTCAAGCTCTGCTTGAAGTGAATCACTTTCATTTTTCTCATTTATTTTATCTCCCATCTTATCCCGCAGTTCAATAATAATCTTCTCTGCGGTCTTCTTACCAATGCCAGATATTTTTGTCAGATACGATATATCGCCTGTGCCTATAGCTTTCCTTAAAGTTTCGATTGAAGTAATTCCTAAAATAGAAAGCGCTCCTTTTGGTCCGATGCCGGACACACCTATGAGCATTTCAAAAAATTCTAATTCTTGATATTCTAAAAATCCATACAAACCTAGCGCGTCTTCGCGCACGTGAGTATGAACCCAAAATAACACAGAAACGTCATTTTGCCCCGAACGAAGCCGAAGAGCGTCTACTTTGGACAAGGTATCAGGCGACACATTTATTTTATAACCAACCCCAGAAACTTCGACTATCAAGAATTTTTCTGCTTTCAGTATTATTTTCCCCTTTATGCTTCCGATCATAGATTAATCATAGCATATTTGTGTTTTTTAGGATTCTTTGCTATGTTATCCGTATGCCAATTACACAATCAGCTAAAAAAGCAATTCGAGGCTCTCTGCGCAAGAAAGCTTTTAATGACAGCCGTAAGCGTTCAATGAAAGAAATAATCAAGAAAATTGAGAAAATCTCTAAAACAGACAAAAACGAAGCCATTAAAATGTTAAGTTCCGCTTTTGC
>LBSW01000021.1 GCA_000990145.1 Parcubacteria group bacterium GW2011_GWB1_37_13
GGAATCGTAGGCCTCCCAAACGTCGGTAAATCTACTCTTTTTAACGCGCTGACAAAACAAAGCGTGCCGGCGGAGAATTATCCTTTTTGCACGATTGATCCGTCGGTGGGTGTCGTGCCTGTGCCGGATGAACGTTTGATTAAGCTCTCGGCTATGTCCAAATCAAAGAAAACTATACCTGCCGTAGTTGAATTTGTGGATATTGCAGGACTGGTGAAAGGAGCATCAGAGGGCGCTGGACTCGGCAATAAATTTCTCTCTCATATTCGCGAAGTGGATGCCATCATTGAGGTAGTGCGAATTTTTGAAGACAAAGATATGATTCATGTTCACGATAAAGTTGATCCGCTTTTTGATATAGAAATTATAAATATGGAACTCGAACTTGCTAAGATAAAAAAACCGACACTTTATGTTTTAAATACTTCTGAAGCGGCTGAAAATGTTAAACGAGATTTTATTTCCAAACTTCCCGGTCCTTATATAGAAGTTGATCCGATTTTTGGCAAGGGATTGGATAAGCTCATCCAGGCAGGCTATGACCTATTAAATTTAATAACTTTTTTTACTACCGGCGAAGATGAATCAAGAGCTTGGACAACTCGCCGCGATTCTACTGCTCCGATTGCGGGGAAGGCAATTCATAATGATTTCAAGGAAAAATTTATTCGGGCGGAAATAATTAATTGGAAAGATTTATTAGATTGCGGTTCGTATGCAATCGCTCGTTCAAAGGGTCTCGTTCGCACCGAAGGCAAAGAATACATCGTGAAAGATGGAGATGTAATAGAGTTTTTAATATAAAATCCGACATTTCTTGATATTGATATAAAGTTTCTTAACATAAAATACTGTTTATAAAGTACGCATATGCTATAATTATAATCAAAATGCAAAATGAATATTTTTCAAGAATTAGAGAATTTTTAAACTCCGGAACAAAAAAAGCTCAAATTACCCAAGTGGCTCTGTGTGTGCTTGCTGTTGCGTCAATGCCAGCTCTTATTTTTTTAGCCGCTGCTATAGGCAACGCAGTGCAAGTTTTTAAACAATTTGAGCGCTCTAAACATTTCGGCAAGGAACAAATTAGAAATTCAATAAATCATCTTCGCCACCAGAAACTTATAGAATATGTCTCTGATAAAAATGGGAAAACTATAATAAAAATCACTAAAAAAGGAAAAACAAGACTAAGGGCTTTTAATATTGAATTAATGAAAATAAAAAAACCAAATAAATGGGATGGTAAATGGAGATTGGTAATGTTTGATATTCCCATGAGGTTCACAAAAGGAAGGGAAGCCTTGCGTTATCACTTGAAAAATTTAAATTTTTTTCAGTTCCAAAAATCTGCTTGGATTTATCCTTATCCCTGCGAGGACGAGATAATTTTCATTGCTGATTTTTTTGGAATAGGAAAATACGTGGAAATTTTAATTGTAGATAGTGTGTTGCGAGAAGAAAAAATAAAAAAATATTTCAACTTGATTTAATAAGATGTTGATAAATCCTGCATATGCAGGATTTATCAACAAGTAGTGGTTTAATGGAAAAGTATGCTATATTTTCTTCATATGGATAAATTATATAATATAAAAATTTTTTATTCAAAAGACTGGCAGGACTACGAGCTTCTGGATACGGGGGGTGGGGAGAAGCTGGAGAGATTTGGCAAATATATTTTTGTGCGGCCATATGAGGATGCTGTTTGGAAAAAAACTCTAACCGAGAAAGAATGGAATGAAGCAGACGGCAAATTTTGGAGTTCAAAAGTGGGCGCGAAAGCAGGGTGGAAGATGTCAAAGGCGGGTTTTGACAAATGGGAAATGTCTTACAAAAATATAAAATTTTTTGCTTTCCCGACGCCTTTCAGACATCTGGGATTTTTCCCTGAACAAGCAAGTCATTGGGATTTTATAAAAAACGCCATAAAAAGTTCTGGCAGAAAAATAAGATTCTTAAATTTGTTCGGCTACACAGGCGTTGCAAGTCTTTTTGCGCTTAGGGCTGGCGCAGAAGTGACGCATCTAGATGCGTCAAAACAAATTTTAAATTGGGCAAAAGAAAATCAAAAATTATCAGGTCTTGATAAATTGCCGATGCGTGTCATTGAAGATGATGCTATTAAATTTCTTGAGCGAGAAGAAAAAAGAGGGAACAGATATGACGCTATTATTATGGATCCGCCCAAATTCGGCAGGGGACCAAAAGGAGAAGTTTGGAAAATGGAAGAAATGCTTCCGAAGCTTCTTTCTTCCGCGCGAAAAGTTCTAAGCGACAAGCCACTGTTTGTTATTTTAACTTCATATAGCATTGATTCTTCTTCACTTTCACTTGGCTACGCTCTCGAAGAAATGATGAAACCTGCTCGCCAATTGGCAGGCGGGGATTTTTTCGGCACTGTAGTGGCAGGAAAGTTATGCATATTAGAAAAATCCAATAATCGCTTTATTCCGCTTGCTAATACTGCCATCTGGAGCGTATAATATAAGTATGTTAAATTATTTACCGTATACGTTTTATTTTTATCTTATTATTTTATTCGTTGTACCTGTCGGCATAATAATTGGCATCGTCGCCTTTTTTATTAATCATAATCGTAATACAAACAATATGGATTCAAATCAAATAAAACCAAAAGCAAGCGCAAAAGATTTTTTTCTAAACTTAGGAGCTTTTGTCGCATTGTACATATCAGTCGGCAATCTTCTCGGTTTATTGTTTACTGTTATTAACACTGCTTATCCAAAAGTCACTAACGGATATAATTATTTTGGAAGCTCATCAATTAGCTGGCCTGTTGCCACTTTAGTTGTGCTTCTCCCGATTTTTATTCTTTTAATGTGGTTTCTAGAAAAACAATATAGAGTGGAGCCAGAGATGCAGAATAGTCTTATTCACAAAGGTCTTACATATATAACTCTATTTGTTTCTGGCCTTGTTATTGCCGGGGATTTAATAACAGTGGTTTATTATTTTATTGACGGACAAGAATTAACTACCGGTTTTCTTCTAAAAGTTTTAGTCTTGCTTATTATTTCTTCTAGTCTATTTATTTACTACATTTCCGATCTTAGAAGAAAATTAACAAGAGGTTCTAGGATAATTTGGAGAATTATCGCAGGAGTTATTGTTCTTGGATCAATTGTCTGGGGTTTTTCTGTTCTCGGTTCGCCTAGAACTCAAAGATTATATAAGTATGATGAGCAGAAAGTGAATGATTTGCAAAATATAAACAATCAAATTACAAATTATTATTCAAACAAAGGCACTCTGCCAAAAAATATTGAGGAAATGAAGGCGAACGGAAGTTATTATATTTCTGAAATTGATCCTCAAAATCAAAAACCATATGAGTATCAAAAGGTAGATAATATAACATATAATCTCTGTGCAGAATTCAATAAATACACCAACTCTTCCGGAAAAAATCAAATTTTAATGATGAACGATTACAATGGAAGATCATGGACCCATCCTGCTGGCAGATATTGTTTTGAGCAGACTATAAATCAGAATTTGTATTTAAAACCAGTACCTCTTATGAGATAAAAAATGGCAGAGTATAATCACTTAAAAATAGAGAAAAAATGGCAAAAGGAATGGGAAAAAAGAGGAATTTATTACGCTCAAAATAAATCCAAAAAACCAAAGTATTACAGCCTAATTGAATTTCCTTATCCTTCAGGCGATGGTCTTCATGTTGGCCATCCGAGGCCCTATATTGGTATGGATATAATTTCTAGAAAAAGAAGGCTTCAGGGCTTCAATGTGCTTTATCCTATCGGCTGGGACGCTTTTGGGTTGCCGACAGAAAACTATGCTATAAAAACGGGTCTTGATCCCAGAATTGTCACCAAAAAAAATAGCGACACTTTTCGGAGACAAATAAAATCACTTGGTATTTCCTTTGATTGGTCGCGAGAAATCAATACCACTGATTCAAAATATTACAAATGGACTCAATGGATATTTTTACAATTTCTTAAAAAAAGTTTGGCATACAAAGAGAAGATGACCATTAATTGGTGTCCGAAAGATAAAATCGGTTTGGCAAATGAGGAAGTTGTCAATGGATGTTGCGAAAGATGCGGAACTTCGGTGGAAAAAAGAGAAAAGGAACAGTGGATGCTTGCGATTACAAAATATGCCGATAGGCTTTACAAGGATTTGGATGATGTGGATTATCTTCCGCAGATAAAATTAGGGCAGAGGAATTGGATAGGGAAATCTGAAGGCGCGGAGATTAATTTCCAGATAAATTCTTCGCCGATTTCGCAAGGTGTTGTGAAGATTTTCACCACTCGTCCAGACACAATTTTTGGAGCAACGTATCTTGTGCTTGCGCCAGAGCATAAACTTGTGCAAAAATTAAAACCACAAATTGCAAATTGGAACGAAGTTGAAAAATATATAAAAGAAATAAAAAACAAAATTGATATTGAACGCACTGGTGAAAATAAAGCAAAAACAGGAATAGAATTAAAGAAAATAAAGGCTATCAATCCTGCAACGAAAAAAGAAATTCCAGTATGGATAGCGGACTATATTTTAGTTACATATGGCACGGGAGCAATTATGGCTGTGCCGGCGCATGATGAGCGGGATTTTGAGTTTGCAAAAAAATATAATTTACCTATTAGGCATGTTATTGCGGAAAGAGAATTGAAACAGTTATATTCTCCAAAAGAAGGTCTTCCATTTGTTTATCGAAAAGCCGTGGAATGTCATGTTCGTAACCCAAAAAATAATAAATTCTTATATCTAGATTGGAAAGTAGCAGATTGGAATAGTCCGGTTACGGGTGGTATAGAAGGTGATGAGAACCTTGTTGATGCCGCTCTAAGAGAAATTCACGAAGAAACCGGATATAAAAATTTAAAGTTTATACAGGAACTAGGCGGTCCCATACGGGCAGATTTTTATCATCCGCACAAGAAAGAAAATCGACGGGCTGATTTTTACGGAGTTCTTTTTGAGTTAGAAAACGAAGATAGGGATGAAATACCAGAAGAAGAATTAACCAAACATGAATCTGTGTGGATACCAAAAGATCAAATTCAATCTTTTAGCACCATCAGTCCGATTTTTTTTAACAGAATTTTGAATCAAAATTTATGTTTTACCGGCAATGGTGTGTTGATAAATTCCGGCAAATTTAATGATATGGATTCCGAACAAGCAAAAAAAGAAATTATAAAATTTGTCGGCGGAAAAGAAAAAACAACTTTTAAACTTCGCGATTGGATATTTTCTCGCCAACGATATTGGGGAGAGCCGATTCCGGTAGTTCATTGCGAAAAATGCGGTATTGTTCCGATTCCAGAAAAAAATCTGCCGGTAAAGCTTCCGAAAGTGAAAAATTATCAACCGACGGATAGCGGAGAATCGCCGCTTGCAAATATTTCAAAATGGGTAAATACGAAATGCCCTAAGTGCAAGGGCAAAGCAAGAAGAGAAACTGACACAATGCCGAATTGGGCGGGAAGTTCTTGGTATTATCTTCGTTATACTGATTCTAAAAATGATAAAGAATTTGCAAGTAAGAAAAATTTGGAATATTGGCTCAGCAAAAAAGAACTTGGTACTCCGACTACCAAGTGGAAGTCGGACTACCAAGTTGGAGGCGTCGACTGGTATAATGGAGGCAATGAACACACTACTCTCCATCTTTTGTATTCACGTTTCTGGCATAAATTTTTATATGATCTAAAGTTAGTGCCAACAAGTGAGCCGTATATGAAACGTACTTCTCATGGGATGATTTTAGGCGAAGGGGGAGTGAAAATGTCCAAGTCGCTTGGAAATGTAATCAATCCAGACGATATTGTGAAAACATATGGCGCGGATACGCTTCGTATTTATGAAATGTTTATGGGACCGTTTGAT
>LBSW01000022.1 GCA_000990145.1 Parcubacteria group bacterium GW2011_GWB1_37_13
AAAAGACTCGCGTCGTGCGAATATTTCATCAATGTTTTTTCATCGTTTTCGGCTTCTCCCTTAAAAAATTTTTTGATTTCTTCTTTCAAATTTTTATTTCATCCCATTAAAAAGTTTCAATTTTTCATAGACTATTTTTTCTATCGCCTCCACCGCCGGTTGCAGGATTTTATATGGCGCGATTTCTTTCGGATTGTCCAAGAGGGATTTTTTGAGCGCTTCATCATACGCCACCCGGATTTCAGTGTTGATATGGATAATCGATATCCCCGCCTTGATGGCATTGGCAAAATCAACATCGCGCAAGCCGGATCCTCCGTGAAGCACTAAAGGAATCCCTACGGCTTTTTTTATTTCAGCTACTAATTTTTCGTCAATATGCGGTTTACCACTTTTTATCAAACCATGGATACTGCCGACAGAAGGCGCCAACATATCAACACCAGTGAGTTCTACAAATTTTTTCGCTTCGGCTGGTTTGGTTTTAACGCCTGCGCCTTCGGGTATAACTTCTTTGATATTTGATCCAGAACCAATGTAGCCGAGTTCCGCCTCAACCAATATTTCTTTATTTACACTTTTTGCGTATTTTACGCATTGTTCAGTGATTTTTACATTCTCTTCAAAGCTCAAACTCGCGCCGTCAAAGATAACCGCGTCAAAACCAGCGTCAACAGCTTTCTGCACTCTTTCTAAACTATAATGATGATCGGCGTTTAAAAAAATGGGAAAATTTTCTTTGATTCTCAACTCTTTTATCATTCCGATGGCCTCGCTTCGACCGACAAAATCTTCTTCGCCTTCAGAAAGCCCAATGATCACCGGCACATTCAATCTCTTCGCCGCATTATAAATACCATGCAAAGTTTCTAGATTGGAAATATTGAAATGGCCAATTGCTGTTTTTTTTCCTCCCGCTTCTTTGATGTACTCTCTCAGAGTTTTCATCCCTTCATTTTAGCATATTCTTCAAAATTTGCTTGGTAATTGTTGGATTCGCAGAGCCCTTGGTTTCCTTCATTATCTGGCCGACAAGAGACATTAGCGCCTGCTCCTTGCCACCCCTGTAATCGGACACGACTTTTGGATTGCTATCGATAATTTTTTGGGCGATTGCTTTTAGCGCTTCTGTATCGTTGCTTTGCAGTAAATTATTTTCTTTCGCGATTTTAAGTGGTGATGCATCTTTTAAAACAATCATAGCAAGAATATCTTTTGCTGAACGTGAACTTATTTTACCTTCCACTATCATAGATGAAAGTTCAGCCATATTGTTCGCACTTGGACATTGAATGTCTAAATTGGCTTTTTTAAGACCCATAAAGTCTGTTGTAATATAGTTGGAAACAATTTTTATCTTATCCTTATCAAGGAGTATCCTTGATATTTCTTCAAACCAAGTACCTAGTTCAGTATCATTTATATAAACCTCAATATCCTCATCTTTTATGCCAAAATCTTTTTTATAACGCACTCGCTTGGCTTCCGGCAACTCCGGCAATTTTTTTTTCATTTTTGCCAGATCAAAAGCCTCGTGCAGTTTTAATTTCGGCAAATCGGGGTCTGGAAAATATCTGTAATCTTGACTTGATTCTTTTTTTCTTTGGGAAAAAGTCTTTTGCTTGCCTTCGTCCCAGCCGCGCGTCTCCTGCACTATTTCATCTACTTTATTTTCCTCTATCAATTCTTTCATTCTACCAAGTTCATATTTTATGGCGCGCTCAACACTACGAAAAGAGTTTAAATTTTTTACTTCCACTTTTGTGCCGAGAATTTTTGAATCTTTAGAAACTGAAATATTTACTTCCACTCGCATTTCTCCTTTTTCCATATTCGCTTCAGACACATTTAAATACCAAAGCAAGAGCTGAAACTCTTTTGCGAATTTTGTGCCAGCATTGGCGGCTTCTTCCATGCTCTCAAATGTGCAAGGTTTTGTCACAAGTTCCATCAGAGGCACACCGGAACGATTAAAATCTATCAGTGAAAAATCGCCGCGATCGTGTTTATTATTCGCTGTGTCTTCTTCCAAATGCACGCGAGTAATATCAAAATCGGCTAGATGTCCGCCGGAAACTATCGGACACTTGTACTGGGAAATTTGATAACCTTTTGGAATATCCGGATAAAAATAATTCTTTCGGTCAAATTCCGTAAAATCTGCAATAGTCCCATCGACTGCAAGCCCTACTTTTATAACGTTTTCTACCGCTTTTTTATTTAAAACCGGCAGCGCTCCCGGATGCGCCATGCATACCGGACAAATATTTATGTTTGGCTTTTCTTCATCAGGATTATTTTTACAGCCACAAAACATCTTGGTTCGAGTCGCCAATTCTGCATGCACTTCCAAGCCTATCGTGAAATAATATTTTTTTTCCACCATAAAATCAAAACCAATTATAGCAATAATATTCCGTATTGTCTAAAATTATTGAGGCTTTTGGATTATTTCTTTTACTATTCTGCCGTCGTCAAGATGGACTATACGCTCTGCATTTTTACTGAATTCTTCTTCGTGAGTCACCATTATTATGGTCTGCCCCTTTCTGTGCAGGTCTCTGAATATTTCCATAATCATGCGCGAAGATTCATTGTCTAGATTCGCTGTCGGTTCATCAGCAAAAAGAATTTTGGGCTCATGAGCAATAGCGCGAGCAATGGAAACTCTCTGTTGTTCCCCTCCGGAAAGCTGGCTGGGCAGATTGTCTAATCTTTTGCCGAGTCCTACTTTGATCAAGGCATCACTCGCTTTTGCTAACGCTTCTTTTTCTTTTATATTTTGCATCAAAAGAGGCAGGGCGACATTTTCGAGCGCCGTCATCTCCGGCAATAAAGCATAATCTTGAAAAATATATCCGAAAAGAGAAAGACGAAAATCAGTTTTTTCGTTCGTTGATAAAGTTTGCGTATTTATTTTATCTATAAAAATAATTCCTTCAGTCGGCTCATCGAGAAGACTCATCTGATATAGAAAAGTGCTCTTGCCGGCCCCTGATCGCCCCATTATCGCGATAAATTCTCCGCTCTTTGCGACAAAGTCAATTCCTTTCAAAACCTCTGTCGTGCTTTCTCCGTCTTTGAATGATTTTTTTAATTTTTGTACTTCAATCATAAAAATAAATTAATTTCTGCCTAAAATTGAATCCAAGGTATTTTTGCGGACAATCATACGCGCTGGAATAAATCCAGCTATTATCGTCGTAATCATCAAAAGCCCCACGCGCAACATCGTTCCCCCTATTGGCGCCACTAATATTCCATCACTAAAAGGAAAATCTATCGGATGCGCCGCTATAGCCGGCTGAAGAAAAACATAAAGCGTAACGATGCCTATGAGCGATCCGCAGAATGCGTAAAAAAAAGACTGAAAAATATATGATATCTCAATGGTTCGCTCATTTATGCCGATTCCTTTCAAGATGCCGATGAATTTTCTGCGCGTAATAGCGTTGATGAAAATAACAATAAAAATAGTAATAGACGCCACCACCAATCCAATAGACGACAACATATTACCAAGCAAAGCAAATGTGTTTACCATGTCTTTGATGAATTTTGGCTGTGCATCGGTATATGTCTGAACTTTCGCCACGCGATCAACTCCATTACGTTTTAAAATATCGCGAACAATAGATGGATCGACTCCTGGTTTCAGCTTTATTGATATTTCATCTACATTATAATCATTACGTCCGATGATGCTCTTTAACTGCGAATCTATCATAAAAAGTCTCAAGCTGACTTCATCAACTTTTGCTTTTATGATGCCTTTTACGGTAACCTCGCGCTCTACGCCATGCACCTTGATGCGAATCTTTGTCCCCGGACTCACGTTTCGCAAAGTAGAAAATCCCGGCGAATCAATCGGCAAATATTTTTCGACAAGAAAAGATCCTACCAATACTTGATCATAGTCTTGAGGTGTCAGATATTCTCCTTCAATTATAAATTTAGAAATACCAGAAACACTGTCTTCGGCCACTGGGTCTATGCCCGTTATAGATGCTGTAGCGGTATTCGGTTTTTCTTTTTCATCGGTGCGAGTTTTGTAATTTGCTTCAACAGTCCCACCCTCGAGATATCGAGCAGTAACTGCTTCTACTTGGGGTAAAGATTTCACAATGCTTATTATTTCCGGACTATTTTCTACATATGTTTTATTGCTCAAAGTAGAAATAATCACATCGCTCGTATAATGAGTGCGTACCGCATCTATGGCGCCCTGAATAAGGCCCACCAGAATACCGCTTACCACCACTAGATTGAGAAAAGTGAAAAACATCACGAAGATTATGAGTGTCGTGGTCCACCTACTAGATCTCCTTATCTGGCGTTTTGCTAGGAAAAATCCGATCCTAATATTTAATAAAGAAAACATAATTTTATTTTATGAAGATACAAGCGGATTAAGAATCACAGTGTCTCCGTCGGCAAGCCCTGACACGACTTCAACTTGACCAAGCGGGGATGCATCGCCCAATGTCACTTCTTTATTTATTATTTTTTTATCTTTTTTAATCTGAATATATTTCTTGCCACCTTTTTCAAACACGACTCCGCCCGGAACAACTATAACATTAGGCTTGCTGAAAATTAATATTGAAACATTGGCTGTCATGCCTGATTTTATTCGATTATCATTTTCACTGAATTGTAATTTGATTTTGTAAGTCGAGACACCATCCCTGATTGTTTCTGCGGGATCTATAGATACAACTCGAGCATAAAACAAAACATTTTTTCCATAAGCATCCAAGGTCACATTAGCTTCATCGCCAATGTTGATGAGGGCTATGTTCACTTCAGGAACATAACTTTCTATTTGAAAAGTGCCAGCATTCATCATCGTTACTAACGGTTCGTTTGCCGGAGCTATTTCGCCCACCTTGGCATCTATTTTTGTGACAACACCGTCAAAAGGCGCGCGAATACGATAATCTGACAACTTATTTTTTGCGTCCTGCAGATTATTCTCTTTTTGTTTTATTGTAAGCTCCAGATCTTTGATATTTAAATCAGTGTCAAAAAAAGCTTCTTTATAATTATTGACATCATCTTTTGCAAAAGAAAGAGCTGACAAATGATCATTCATGGTGTCGGTATATTCGGCAATAGTATTTTTAGAAGAAGTGAATTCAGAGGAATTATTTGAATCTTCAGCCATATAATCTACAAAATTTCTAGCACTCTTGATTGCATCAGCAAACATCTTAGCTGTTTTATAAGTCGCATTTATAGCAGTTTCTATCAAAGCATGAGAAGAATCTCTGCTTAATAATCTAAAATCTGCTTGACTGTTTTTGTAAGATTTTTCCGTTTGATAATATAATTCTTCAGCTTTATCTCTATAACTTCTAGCAATTGACCCATACGTGCGAGCAGAACTATCCGAAAGATTATTTTCATTTAATACATCGTCTAACCCTGTAATTATGTCAGAAAAATCCACAAAAGCATTTGACATGTTTTTTAAGTGATAATTTTGCGCTTTCCAGAGCAACTTCTGCGTCATGAATATCTTTATCGGCATCTTTTGTATCTATTTCCGCTATCATTGTTCCAGTTTTTACCACAGGACCTCCGGCCACACCTTGTCCGATTTTAAAAAATACACGCTTTACTACTCCGCTGTTTTGAAAACTCAAATTGACTTCTTGCGCTGCCACAACATTCCCAGACACAGATACTTTGTTTACAAAATCCGTATGACTGACCACTATTGTATCATTGACTTTTTTTCCGTTGCGAAAAATGAAAATTCCCCCGGCAATCAAAATTACAATACCTGTTCCGTAAAGAAAATATTTCTTTTTAGTTTTTATAAAATTAAACATTATTCATATACAATACCACATTTAAAAAAATAAGTATTTTTCACTTATCTACTATCTCGAACATATGTAAAAGATAGTAGACAAAAATAAAAATTAGTTTTTTGTTTTAAGAGTCCCATTCTTTGTGACTTCTAGAATTTCCACATAATCCATAACTCCTAGTTTGTTTAAATCAATCACAAATCTCTCTGGCAAAACCACCTTACCGACCCAAACACTTCTATGGACCATATATAGGCCAAGTGTTCGCAACATATCTCTCAAAATATTTCTCTCTTTATTAAAAGCTACTGGTATATCATAACTAATTACGATCACTCTTTCCCCTACTTTTTTTTTATATAAATCTTTATTTAAGGAAAAAGAATTTTGAAAATTATTTAATTTTTTCTTACCTTTTTCACTTAAGTAAATCTGGCTTGCATTATTTTCTAAAATGAATCCACCTTTCTTTAATTTAGATAAATATTTTCTAAAATTAATTATTTTTTGTTTATTTAATTGTGAAACTATTCGAGTGTTTTGTATTTTTAAGAATTCGTATCTTATTTTGTTGCCAGTTGCGCCGTATCCTGCTTTTAGAAAAGCATTTGTAAAATCTTAATAATCAAATACTCCATCACCTAAAGATTGTAAAATCTTATAAATTATTTCTCCTTTCATGTGTCTATTATATAACAACTTTTGATATTCTACTATCTCGAACATATGTAAAAGATAGTAGACAAGGGTAAAATTTAAGTTTTATTAACTAGATAATTCTTTTATAAGAAAATCTAATACTCTATTAGCTTTATCGATTTATAATTTAGCATATCAGGGAGTAATCTTTCCGGCGAAACTCTTCTATATAATCAAATCTCAGATGACGAAGAGTTTTTAATTTCTCTTTTTTCCTAGCCAAAAGCTCTTCAGGAGTTAGCGGTGTTATGCGTATATCTCGAGTTTGTTTGGGTTTTTCTTCCATAATTTATTTTTTACTTAAAATCTTTATTAATGCATCACTGAATTTTTTTACCATTTTATCATCAAACAGAGATAAAATGAAAACTTTTTTATTTAACTTTTCAAATGTTTTGACAGTTTTTGCGACAATTTTTGGATTTTCCGCCATATCAGTTTTTGTTAAAATTATTATTTCTTCTTTTTCAGACAAACCATCTTCGCCCAAGTTTAAATTCTTATCATACTTTCCCAATTCTTTACGAATCTCTTTATAACTTTTTAGCATAACCGGGTTTTCGAAAGACACTAAATGCGCAAGCATTTTAGTGCGTTTGATGTGACGTAAAAACTTTACGCCTAAACCTTTCCCTTCTGAGGCTCCTTCAATAAGTCCGGGAATATCCGCAATAATATAGCCAAAAAAATCTCCTAAATTCGGATCAAGCGTAGTAAAAGGATAATCTCCGACTTTAGCTTCCGCATTGGTCAGGGCATTAAGCAGAGAAGATTTGCCCGCATTCGGAAGTCCGATAAATCCAATATCCGCAAAAAGTTCCAGTTCTATTTTGAAATTTTCTTTTTCGCCTTCTTGTCCAATTCTACTTTCCCGCGGAGTTGTGTTGATTGAACTTTTGAAATGCTCATTTCCAAAACCACCATATCCTCCCCTCAAGAGTAAAATTTTTTCACCCTCTTTCGCTAACTGCCATTTTTGATCGGTTTCAAGATTAGTAATAACAGAACCAACCGGCAATTCTAAAACAAAATCTTCTCCGTTTTTTCCATGCAGACTTTTACTTCCGCCGTCTTCACCTCTGCCGGCAATAAAACTTTTTTGGGCTTTATATTTTAAAAGTATATGTATGTCGCGAACGGCTTGCACATAAAAATTCCCGCCTCGTCCTGCATCCCCTCCCGCAGGTCCGCCCTTCGGTTCAAATTTCTGCCGATGCCAACGCACGACGCCGTTTCCTCCTCGGCCAGCTTCCGCATATATCTTTATTTCGTCAATGAAGGCCATCCCAGTGCTAAAATTTTAATTAATAATGTTTATAGTTATGCCCCGTAATCAAAAATTTAGTACGGGACAGGTATTTAGGATTCTATAGCAAGTTGAGCCAGTTTAACAGCTCCTTCTTTAGATTTTGCAACAGCCATAAAAAGCGCCCGATGGCAAAATACTGCATTCGATACTCCGGTTATTTTTTGCAAATCTTTATACGAAAGTCCACCCCAGGAAATTGGAAAATTTTTTCTGCTTCCAAAACTATTTTTTTCCTTTCTCATAGCTACAATAGACCAATCTTCTTTATCGCCATAAACAACAAAAAGGGGTTCTGGAAAGTCCTGTAACGCGTCCCAAATCTCAAATCTTGAAACTTTCGGTTTATCTATAATAATCAATTTTTTATCTTTTGTTTTTTTAAAAAAATTTCTAATAATTTTTGCAATTTCTATTTGATCTTTCGCTTTTTTTATTTCCCTTTGTAAAATTTCTTTCGCCCAAGCGAGCGCTTCCATAAATTGCTTGTTTTTATCCAAATCTTCAAACGCGGTCGGTGAAAAAATAGCAAAAACATCCTGTAAAGTGTATGGAAAAATATTCGGAAAATTATTTTTATATAAATCAACCCCATTGTCATTTACATCCACCGGCATCACAAGTTTGCGTTCAATAATATCAGTAATTTTTTTATTGCCCGTAATCTCTCCACCAAACTTTTTCCAAACTAAGCCAAAAGACGAATAAGGTATTCCT
>LBSW01000023.1 GCA_000990145.1 Parcubacteria group bacterium GW2011_GWB1_37_13
AAGAGTTTTTAAGAAAAAATTAGTATCTGGCACGATTAGAAAAAAATGAGTATTTTTTATCGGCTCTTCAAACATTTTCAGCAAACTATTTTGAGCTTCCAACAAAAAATGATTAGCGGAAATTATAAATATCTTTTTAGCGAAAACTTCGTCCGTGGACGAACTATGGCCAAGGGAAAAACTTTTTTCTGCCGCATATGATCTCAAATTGCGCGCATCTTTAATTTTAAAAGAATCTAAAGACATATGCACAAAATCAGGGTTTGCATTAGTATTTATTCCTAAACTGTTAATAAATTCAAAAAGCTCTGGCACAATTTCCTCGCGTTTTCCCTCTATCAAATATGCGTGATGCAAATTATTTCTATCTAAATATTCCTTTATCATAATCTCTAATTCATTATTTTTTACTTAAAATCGTTCTTTTATACACATCCAAATGTTCAAGCGCTATGCCCGTTCCTTTAGCCACGCAAAAAAGCGGATCTTCAGCTAAAGTTGCCTTAACTCCCGTTTTGCGGTAAACCAAATCAGTAAAATTCCGCAATTGAGACGAACCTCCAGTCATAATAATACCTTGATCTATAATATCGGAAGCAAGTTCTGGCGGAGTTTCCTGCAACACATCTTTGATTGCTTTTATTATTTGTCTTAATTCTCCGTCTATTGCTTTCACTATTTCATTGGTTCCCACTCGCGCAGATCTAGGCAATCCTTGAATAAAATCTCGGCCTTTGATTGTTACATTAAGCTCTTCTTCTAAAAAAACAGCCGCTCCAATTTTTATTTTTACTTCTTCGGCTGTCCTGTCGCCTATTGCCAAATTAAAAGTTTTTTTGATGTAATCGGCTATCGCTTGATCAATTTTATTCCCAGCGCATTTGACTGACGTAGAAGATACAATTCCACCAAGCGATATGACCGCGACATCAGTCGTACCTCCGCCAATATCGACGACCATATGACCTCTAGATTCGTAAATTGGAATCCCCGCGCCAATGGCGGCAAGTATGGGCTCTTTCACCACGTAAGCATTTTTTGCGCCTGCGCGTATTGTCGCTTCCACAACAGCTCTTCGTTCTGTGCTTGTAACGCCCGCTGGAACTGAAACCATCACATCAGGCTTGAAAAAGTTAAATCGTCCCATTGCTTTATTTATAAAATAACGGAGCATCGCTTCGGTGACGCGATAATCCGCGATTACCCCATCTTTCATCGGGCAATAAGTAATGATGGATTCCGGAGTTTTACCGATCATATCTTTGGCTTCAAAACCAATGGCTAAAATCTTATTATCTTGCTCGGAAACAGCTACTACCGAAGGCTCATTTAAAATTATTCCTTTACCCGGCAAAAATACTAGAGTATTCGCTGTTCCTAAATCTATGCCTAATTTTTTTGAAAAAATACCCATCCCGTCAATATATCATATTTATGTTAAAATAGAAGTATGACAGATGAGGCAAAAGACAAGCTAAAAAATCCATTTAAGGGATACTTGGCAAATTTAAAGAAACATAAATCTGCTGTAAATCCAGTTCACGAAATTGTGAATTGCTATTATAAAATGAACGGATGGGAAAAAATGCCGAAGGAATTTTATACAGGCAGATATGCTTATAATAAATTAGCAAAGGAAGCAAAAATGCTGTATACGGCATGCAATGAAATCTTGGACGACTGCATTTGGGCGTTGGATAAAATGAAATATTTGGCGGAAAAAGGAAAATTCGATTGGTCTATTATTACTTGCTTGAAACATAGATTGAAATAAGTTGTTGTAATTTTTTTTAATATAGTTTATATTTGAAAATAATGAAATACTTGTACATTCCAGAAACGGGACTGGGGGACGATATCCCGTCAGTCAGGTTTGAGGCGGAAAGCAATGTTATTCTCGCTCGACGTCAAGCCGAACGAGAATATGGCAAGGGTGGTTTACTTTTCATAGAAATACCACCTTCTCCCGATCCGGTGGGGATCGGAAAAAAAGCCCCTTAGCCGAGGGCTTGAGGAGGATGTCTCGTTTTTCACAACGAGACATCCCCCTCAATATTTTTATACAAAATTTACGATATTATCACCGTAAATTCCCCTCTTTGTTTATCAGGATTCTTAATTAAAAAATCCAAGATTTCATTAGGCAAGCCAGTTTTAAATTCTTCATAAATTTTCGTCAGCTCGCGGGCAACACAAACTTTTTTATTTGGACAAAATTTGACGAGTGATTCTAGCGTCTTTAAAATTCTGTGTGGAGACTCATAAAATACCATTGTTCTTTTCGCGCCCGCAATTTCTTTAAATAAAGTTTCTCTCCCTTTTTTATGCGGCAAAAAACCCAGAAAAGTAAATTCGTGAGTTGGCAATCCTGAAGCAGAGAGTGCGGCAATGACTGCTGAAGGACCGGGAATAGGAATCACTTGCACTTCACGCAACTTGGTAGTCGGAGTACCACTTGGTACTCCGACTACCAAGTTGAAAAATTTCTCTTTAATTTTAGAAACCAACATCGCCCCCGGATCAGAAATCCCCGGCGTGCCAGCATCCGAGACCAACGCGAGATTTTTCCCCTCTTCTAATAATTGAAAAATTTTGTCCACTTTCGCTAGCTTGCTTTGAGCGTGATAGCTTATCGTGGATGTATTTATATCGTATTTTTCTAAAATTTTATGAGTCTCTCGCGTATCTTCACATAATATCAAATCAACACTTTTAAGAGTCTCAATAGCTCGGAGTGTAATATCTCCCATATTTCCTATCGGTGTCGCTACAATGTAAAATTTAGACATAAATTTATTTTCTTTTGTATTTTCCCATTAATTCCGCTTCTGCTAAGATGTGTCCCTGCATGGCATTTAAAACTTTTTTTTTGCTTGAATTTTCATCTAAAGCAAGAACTGCATCAAGCGCATATAGCTTGAAAAAATATCTGTGTTCTCGATCAGGCGGACAAGGAGGAGTATAAGCATTAACACCGCGCGTACCTTCGCCAACCACGGCACCTTCAGGAATACTATTTTCTTGTATTTCTTTTGTGTTTGGAGAAATATTCCAAATAATCCAATGATCCCAAACTTCTATGTTGTAACTTTTTTTTACAGATTCTGGAATGTCTGGATCATCAACTGTTAAAGTTAAACTTTTGGTTTCTTTCGGCGCATTTTTAAAAATAAGCGCAGGATTTACGCCTTCTCCATCGCAAGTAAAACGGCTTGGAATTTCTCCTTCATTTTTAAACGCCGGACTTTTTATTTGCATATTAAGATTATTCATTTTTTTATTTCCTATATTTCTTAGTTCTCCACTTATCCGCAATTTTCACTCTGGTTAATGAGCGTTCAAGTTCAGCTTCAAAATGTTCAAAATCTACGTGCTCTTTATTTTCCATTAATTTCTTTAATTCTTCTGCGCGGGCTTTAGCTTGAACAATTTTTTCTTCTGAAAGTTCAGACACGTGTTCGGCAAAATCGGCAAGCACAGCCACTTCCGTAATGGTAGTCGGAGTACCACTTGGTACTCCAACTACCAAGTTCTTCACTTCTACAAATCCTTCAACTATAGCCATAGGCACATATTCGCCATTTGCGACGGCAATAACATCTCCGGATGACAGGCCGGTAATAAGCGGAATATGATCTGGCAAAACGGTAATCTCGCCTTCTGTTGTCGGCAGACTAACTTGATCTACCATTTCTTCCAAGATAAGACGTTCTGGAGTGACTATTTTTAATTTAAGTTGTTTTGACATAGCTTTTCTTAAGAACTAGTTTGTTTTTAAAGTGCTCCTTTCATATAAAAATCTCCTTCGGGTTTGTTGTCGTGTTTGCCTTCCAGAATTTCTTTAAATGAGCGTATAGTTTCAGCAAGCGGCACATATTGTCCTTTTGTTCCAGTAAATTGTTCCGCTACGAAAAATGGTTGTGAAAGGAATTTTTGAATTTTTCTAGCGCGCGCTACCAGTTCTTTATCGGCTTCAGATAATTCTTCCATACCCAAAATTGCAATAATATCCTGCAAATCTTTATATCGCTGAAGTACACGCTGAATTTCACGAGAAATATTATAATGTTCTTGACCTACAATATTCGGATCAAGAATTGTAGAAGATGAATCCAGAGGATCAACCGCCGGATAAATCCCAATTTCCGAAAGCGAACGATTGAGCACTACAGTTGAATCTAAATGGGCAAAAGTAGTTGCTGGAGCTGGGTCGGTTAAATCATCCGCCGGCACATAAACAGCTTGCACAGAAGTAACGGAACCTTTATTGGTAGAAGTGATGCGTTCTTGGAGAATTCCCATTTCCGTTCCTAGAGTCGGCTGATAACCCACAGCTGAAGGAATGCGACCAAGCAAAGCCGATACTTCGGAACCGGCTTGGGTAAAACGGAAAATATTATCAATAAAAAGAAGCACATCTTTTCCTTCAGTATCTCGGAAATATTCCGCCATTGTGAGTCCCGAAAGCGCCACTCGCAAACGCGCTCCAGGAGGTTCATTCATTTGCCCAAAAACCATTGCAACTTTTGGAAGCACGCCTGATTCTTTCATTTCATGATAAAGATCATTGCCTTCACGAGTGCGTTCGCCAACTCCGCTTGAATAACGATAGTCTTACCGACGCCAGCGCCCCCGAATAATCCCACTTTGCCTCCTTTTAAAACCGGACAAATCAAATCAATAACTTTGATGCCTGTTTCAAGTATTTCAACTTTTATTGCTTGCGCCACATATTCCGGAGCTTTGCGATGAATCGGTAAACGCTTTCCACCCGTCTTTGCTAAAGCTTCAACGGGCAAGTCATCAATAGTTTCTCCTAAAACATTGAAGATTCGTCCAAGAGTGACAGAACCCACAGGCACGGATATAGGCGCCCCGGTATTAACAACTTCCATCCCGCGGGAAAGGCCGTCAGTCGTATCTATCGCAACTGCTCTTACCACTCCACCGCCTAGATGTTGTTCGATTTCAAGAACAAGTTTTTTACTGCCATTCATCACTTCTAGAGCGGTGTAAATATCCGGCAAACTATCGACAAAGTTTATATCTACGACTGGGCCGATTATTCTTTTTATTGTTCCTACTTTTTGCATATTATTTTTGTTTGTAATTTTATAATAAATTTTTATTTCTCAGCTAACTGAAGCCATTCCAGCGCTAATTTCTGATATTTCCCTGGTAATATTCGCCTGCCTTGCTTTATTAAATACTAAAGTTAAATCATCAATCATTTCTCCAGATGCGTCGCTCGCATTTTTCATCGCGACCATTCGGGAAGATTGTTCTGAGGCATTTGATTCCAAAAGCATCTGATATATTTGCATTCTGGTTAATTTCTCCACCAGAGAACTAATTAATTTTACCTTATCTCCTTCAAATAAATAGGTTGTTTTTTGTTCTTTCTGTGACTTGGTAGTCGGAGTACCACTTGGTACTCCGACTACCAAGTTCTCAATTACCTCTTTTAAATCTGTTTTACTAACTGGTAATATTTGCTTTATATTCGCTCTTTGAGTAAGAGCCGAAATAAAATCAGTGTAAGCCACTAAAACTTTATCATAATGAAGAGCGGTATATTCATCCATAACAAGTTTGGAAACAGGAATAATTTTAGCTAAAGAAATTTTGTCATTTAAATCTATGAAGGAAGCTATAACATTCACGCCCAATCTGCGCATTGCAACATCTCCCTTTTTTCCAATTGAAACCACATCAATCCCAATATTTTTACCCTCCTTTCCTACCGGCAAGTTTTTTAAAAATGAAATAGCTTTTTTGATAACTTGCGCATTGTATGCCCCGCACAAACCGCGGTTTGAAGTAATCAAAATAAGTAAAATTTTTCTTTGGTCCGCCGTAACATTTCGCGAAGGCAACCCAGAACGATCTGTGAAAAGCGGGTGCTCTAATTCTTCCGCATTTTGCGCAATTGAAGTTAAAATCTCCCAAGAATATTCGGCATACAAGCGAGATGCAAGCGTTGAAGAAACAGCGCGCTTCATTTTTGAAGCCGCCACCAGCTCCATCGCTTTCGTGATTTTTTTGGTGCTTTTTATCGACTTTATTCTATTTTTTATCGCTTTGCCATTTGACATATATTTTTATTTCTTATTTAACAGAACAAATAAAATTACTTTACAAAATTGCTTTTAAAATCTTCAATCGCTTTTTTCAATTGTTCTTCACCTTTTTCTGTCCACATTTTACTTTCTTTAATTTCTTTGTAAAAAATTTTTGCATTCCGCTCGCTGTAATCAACAAGTTCAGCTTCAAATTCTTTTATTTTGGCCACCGAAATATCATCCATAAAACCTTTAGTTAAAGCGTACAAAGTCACAATTTGATGTTCCGTTTTAACTGGAGCATATTGAAGCTGTTTCAGCACTTCTACCGCTCTTTTTCCGCGCTCAAGCTGGCGTTTTGTAGAATCATCTAAATCCGAACCAAATTGAGAGAAAGCTTCAAGTTCACGGAACTGCGCAAGATCGAGCTTCAATGTGCCTGCGACTTTTTTCATCGCCTTAATCTGCGCGGAAGAACCCACGCGAGACACTGAACTTCCCACATTGATTGCAGGACGAATTCCTTTATAAAAAAGATCTGTTTCAAGAAAAATTTGTCCATCAGTAATGGAAATAACGTTTGTTGGAATGTAAGCAGAAATATCTCCAGCTTGAGTTTCAATAATAGGAAATGCGGTAATAGATCCGCCTCCATATTTCGCATTGCGTCGGCAAGCCCGTTCTAATAAACGAGAATGCAAATAAAAAACATCTCCGGGATACGCCTCACGGCCCGGTGGACGACGAAGCAGAAGAGAAATTTCGCGGTAAGCGACAGCATGCTTGGAAAGATCATCATAAATAATTAAAACATCTTTTCCTTGATCCATAAAATATTCAGCTATTGCGACGCCAGAATACGGAGCAATGTAAGACATCGCGGCAGCTTCTGACGCTCCTGCCGAAACTATCACTGTGTAATTCATACTGCCACCCTGTTCAAGACGAGCTTGAAGTTTTCGCAATTTAGAATCTTTTTGACCAATAGAAACATAAACGCAAATCATGTTTTGGCCTTTTTGATTTAAAATGGCATCAATAGCAATAGCTGTCTTGCCTGTCTGTCTATCGCCAATAATAAGCTCGCGTTGACCGCGGCCGATAGGAATGATAGCGTCAATAACTTTAATTCCTGTAACAACTGGCTCTGATACACCCTGTCTGGTCACCACGCCCGGCGCCACTCTTTCAATCGGATATGTTTTGCCTGCTTTTATGGTTCCTTTTCCGTCAATTGAAACACCTATCGCATTTACCACTCGACCCAAAATACTGTCGGAAACCGGTATTTCAAGAATTTTTCCAGTCGCTTTTACTTCGTCACCTTCTTTGATTTTAGAAAAATCACCCAGAATAATAACTCCCACTGTATCTTCTTCCAGGTTAAGCGCCACACCGATCTCTCCATTTGAAAAAGTTACCATTTCTGATGATTTAATGTCGGAGAGTCCGGAAACTTTCGCAATTCCATCAAAAACTTCCAAAACTCTGCCCACCTTCTCGGTTTTGATTTCTATTTTGAAAGCCTCTATTTCTTTTCTTAAACTTTCTACTATGTAATTGGACATATTATTTTTTTTATTTTTCTTGTCTTAAAAAATTTTCTAATTTTTGGAGTTTGCTTCTGTATGATGTATCTAGCACTTCATCCCCAACCTCGATCCGCATTCCGCCCAATAATTCCTCTTTTTCAAAAAATTCACTTATCACAATCGGCGCTTTATATTTTTCTTTAATTTCATTTTCTATTTTTTTTCTTTCTCTGCTTTCCATATTCTTCGCTGTGGTGATTTTCACTCTGACCGTGCCCGTTTTTTTATCAAAAATATTCTGGAGAGCTTTGAGAATTTCGTTTGATTTGCCAAGTATTCGCTTATCATGAAGCATCCTAGCTCCGCGATGGAGCGTTAGCGCAAGCAAGGTTCCAGATTTACCTTCGGTGGCTTCGTATATTGCTTCGGCTACATTTTTTGGGAAAATTTTAGACATAGTTTTTTATTTGTTTTTCTCGGCCATAATTTTCTCGGCAGCCAGTATAGCTAGAGATGCCAGTTCATTTTTGGCTGATTCAAGCAAAGTTTTCTTGTCGAGTTCCATTTGCATAATTCTCTTTTTCGTCCATTCATCGTTGTCTATTTTTATCCTTTCAAGATTTTCTGCTCTCAATTTTTTTAAATCTTCTCCAAGTTCCTTTTGAGCATCTGCTGATATTTTTCGAAGTTTTATTGTATTTTCCTTGTATTCTACAGCAGCTTTTTGCAACAACTCGGTAGCTTTTTTAGAGTCATTCAATCCTTTGGATATAACTTCTCCTCTTTCTTTCATGAGCTTTCGAAGCGGTTTGGCCGCCAGCAGATAAAAAGCTAAAAATACAACTCCGAAGTTAAACAGCTGGGCAACCATCAACTTCCAATCTATGTGAAATGTCGTGATAAATTCTTGCATTACCCTTTTTGAATATTATTTAATAGAGAATGCGATAACCAAACCATAAATAGCCACCGCTTCTGCAAACGCGGACACGATAAGCATTGGAACTAATACTTTACCCGTGGCTTCCGGATTACGGCCGATAGCCTCCATGGCCCGCGCTCCAATAAGACCAATACCGATACCCGCTCCAATCGCCGAAAGACCGATAGCGAGCGCTTTGCCTATCGGCGCGAAATTAACAACTTCATTTACAACTTCGTTTTCCATAATTTTGTTTTCCCGACATACGGGATAAGTAACTTTTAAAATTTCGACTAATTATTTATTAATTAAACATGCGCTAATTCTTTTTCATAACCTTCTTCTTCCCCGTGTTCTTCGTGGTCTTGTGACGCTATCGTGAAATACACTGTCGCCAGCAAGGAAAATATTAATGCCTGAATCAACCCGATAAACACTTCCAAAAACAAAAAGGGCGTTGGCAGAATATAAAGAAAAATCGCGCCCATTGAGGCCAGCAGGACTTCTCCAGCAAATACATTGCCGAAAAGTCGGAAAGAAAGCGACGCAACTTTTGCCATTTCCCCAATAAGCTCCAAAATGCCGACAAAAAATGTAATAGGAGCAACAATTATAACATTTTTATCTCTTCGGAATTTTGTTATGATTCCTCCGAGTGCCTTGATATTAACATATTTATTAAAAATTTTCCAAGCGCCCATGGCTACAATTCCAAAAATATTCGAACCGATAACAGTTGCAATACTCAAGGCCAAGGTAGTGTTGATATCGGCGGTTCCAGCGCGAAAGATAGGTATAAAAATAGAATTCTCTACAAAGCCGATTGATCCGACAATCGGTAAAAGTCCGAGCCAATTATTTACTAAAATAAAAATAAATAGCGATGTGACTAAAGGAAAAATTTTAAGTGTTATCCTACGGTCATTAGTCACTTGATCACAAAGTGAAAGCGCGCCTTCTAGAAGAATTTCAAAAATATGCTGAATTTTACCCGGAATTTGTTTTAACTTCAAACGAAGCGCCACACAAAGGATAATTATAACTAAAACCGCCAGCCATGAATTTAGTAATGAATTTGTAATTTGAAAATTTCCAATATGAAAAACTGGTTCAGCATAAATAGTTGTTTCATGAATTGGTTGCTCTATAATTTGATTTATATTATTTGTTGCCATCTTCTTGTTTATCTTTGTCGCTTTGTTCTAATTGCTTTTTATATTCTTTAATTTCTTTATAAATACCGGAACAAGTGATGCCGAAACCTGTAATCAAAAATAAAAAGAATAAAGTCTGGCTTTCTGTAAATTTTGGCTATTAAACCTATAACTAAAGGCAATACAATCCATGAAGTTGTTTTAGCATAAAAAATCATCACTGGTTTCCAGTTCATGTATATAGTATAAGGGAAAAATAAACGGGATGCAAATAGAAAAACAAAGGCCCCAAAACACTGAATTCTATTTATCTACTATCTTTTACATATGTTCGAGATAGTGGAAATAATCAAATCGCCTTCATAAATTTATAAGAAAAAGGTTCTGCGTATTTTTCTAAAATAGCTCTCTCATATATATCCAGCTTATCGTAACCAAGAATTAAATTTTTTATCACACTCCACTCTTCTCGCCCAGCAGGTTTAATATCTCTAAAAGATAGAATCTTATCTACTATCTCAAGCGCACGAATTTTGGCATTTTCTGCAGCCTGAATTTTATTTGAATCCAAAAAAGAAAAAAGTCTGCCAATTTCAGGATACAGATTTGCCATATAAAAAAGCGAATTCTTTTCCATTATTTTAGATCAATAAATTTATAAATAATATGGGTGGCTTTTTTGATTACTTCCTGATTATTTATTCCGCGAGAACGATTGCCAAAATTTGGTTTAATGTTAACCATAGAATCAAATTCCAAAACTCCATCTTTGTTTTCTTCAAAACGAATATTAAAACCCCAGACATCTTCAAATTTTGAACCTGAACTAGTTAATATTTCTGAAGATTCAATATGATAATCTCCTCCTAAGGCAACTCTCCTTAGCTCAACATCCACAGTACCTTTTATCATTGTTCCATACCAAAAATCAGCTAATTTCTTAACTTCTTCTATATTTATTTTATTATCTAAAATTTTTATACTCATATATTTTGTAGTGTGTCTGGAAGGAATCGGACCTTCGACCTCTGTCTTATCAGGACAGCGTTCTACCACTGAACTACAGACACAAATTAAAAAACCGTTTAAAAAACTATAACAAAATAAAATAATTTCAGCAATCAAAAAGCCGCTCTTGCGAGCGGTTTTTTGATTTTACTAAATCTATAAACTATTACAGTTAATTTTAGTATTCTCGGCGTCCGCCTCCGTTGCTGCCGTAACCGCCTCGGTCATTACCACCAGAACGTGGTGGACGAGCTTCCATAGGGCGAGCTTCATTGACAGTGAGTTTGCGTCCTTCGAATTCTTGGTCATTAAACATAGAGATAGCCTTTTGTGCTTCATCGTTTGTTGCCATTTCCACGAATCCAAAACCTTTTGAACGACCAGACATCTTGTCCATAATAATCACAGCGGAAACAACGTTTCCAGCCTGCGCGAAGAGCTCTTTAAGAGCGCCTTCTTGAGTGCTGTAAGGGAGTCCCCCTACATATAGCTTTGTAGCCATAACTTTTTCTTCTCCCGTTTTAAAAAATCGGGCAAAAACTATTTATAATGTTCCAACCCAAGGCTGGAACGCAGATCCTCTTGTCGCTAAATTGGCTTCATTGATGCCCAAAAATCTAAACTCACAAATCTTCACAAAAAGGCTAACGAGAAACTACTTGCATAGCATAGCAAATATAAAATAAAAAGCAATTAAAAAAATTGGGAAAAAAATAATCATATAGAAATAATGAAAGCCAGCATAATCCTTCTGGATGTTATTGCTGGCTTTCATGAGAGTTAATCAGGGCTCTCAACCTGTCGTCCAGTTAACGCTGGACGCGTGTTGTTACGGATTCGCAGAAATAGCTTCTGTCATGGACTCCGGTCCGGTGTATAGAGTGTTCGGCTGTCCAAACTTACTCCAGTTGAACCGTAGACGGTACGTGCCAGCATTCACGCTCTCAAACACCATCGGCTCCTTTGGATTCAATGTCGTGACGCCTTCTTTCCCGTTGTCGTTGGTCACAACCATTGAACCGGGTCGTTCGAAGTAAGTTTTTCCTTCTTCTTGGACCAAACCCATGACATCGATAGTAAGCGTCTGCTGAGAATCCAGTTTGACGAGAGCTGTTGGACGAATCCAGGTTTCCACGATCTTGATCTGACCGGTCACGAATACATGGTGACCATCGATCTTCCAATTGGCCACTGAGTCAGTCGTCTGACCCGGAGTCTGGCTTATCAGCTTCGCCAAGTTATAGGTTGTAAGCAACCCATCACCAAAGCGAACCACGAGAATACCGTTAGGCGCTCCCGCAAGCCAGGGCTGGAATAACAACTGTCCGTTTATCACATCCAATTGATATCTTCGGGCAGTTTTGCCGTCAACGTCCAAGGCTAGCACTTCGGCCGACTGAACATTTGAGAGCATCGGAATGTTTTGCATCCAGATGTTGTACGATGGTTTTTCTTTCCCAATAATTTCAGCCAAGTATTGAGCTGACCCGTAGAACAGCAGGTTGTCCTGCTTGTCGTACAGATAAACCCAACCTTGGATGGTGTCGTTTGGGTTGGTCAGGCGGTAAACCATTTCGGAGACGAATAACTTGTCGAGAATGTTCTCGGCTGATGTTCCGGTGACGGTTGTAGATGTTATTGTCCCCTCGTAGTTCCAATCCAGGCTTTCCGCATGAATATAGCGAGAGCCACGGACCACGTTCTTGAGCGCAAACTCTCGAACCTGGTCCTGGCTTTGGATCGGCAGAACGGTCGAAATTCCGACTGGACCTCCGCCTCCACCTCCACCACTTTCGGTTTGTGCTCGGACCGACACGAGTACCAGCGTGAGCGTTGCTGTGATAATACTGATAGTTTTTGTCTTCATACTTTTTTCTGCGTTTTTGTTGGTTTTGATTTTTCTGTGCTTCCGTCTCCTTTACTTCGGGGACGAAATTGTTTTCTGTGTTTGTTTGAGTTTCGCCTCCTCCTGCATCTGCTGAATTTGTTGTTCAGACAGAAATTTTGGAGGCCTGTTGGTTGCCGAAGCCATTGAAACTTTGGCTCCGCTGTCATGAATGACAATGCCAATCGCGTCTTCAATCAAGGTTTTCTCGAGATCATCAAGGGTCTCGCCGAGCGGACCACTAATGATGACCTCAGGCACCGCCGGTTGCCCGATGATGATTTCTGTTGGTGCTTGCTGTGACGAAGCCAGATCGCGAAAGCCGTTGAAGAGCGCGCGAATGTAAATGCCAGAAATTGTCACAATGGCAGCTACAACCAGCACATGACTAACACGGTTTTTGGTTTTTTTCTTCATATTTACTCCCATTTTTCGCCAAATTCCAAGACAATAGAGCCTCAAGCAAGACCTTCTAAATATTCTTCAGTTGTCAAAGAATTTAACAAAAAATAGCCTCTACGGGCTAAATTTATTTCTCCATTATGATAGCATATATATAATTAATTGTCAAGCATTTTTTCATCTCTCATTACTCCAAAATCAATATCTTTAATTATCTCTTCAATTCCGCCTTCCATTATTTTTGGCAAATTATGCCAAGATTTCTTTATGCGATGATCTGTTACACGGTCTTGCGAAAAATTATA
>LBSW01000024.1 GCA_000990145.1 Parcubacteria group bacterium GW2011_GWB1_37_13
CTAGGGAATAAAATCCAGTTCCCGCGCCCAAATCTGCCACAATAGCATTTTCTTTCAACCCTAAAAATTTTAAATTTTTTACCGGGTCAGTGAACATCTATGTATTATATTACAAAATAAGCTTATCCACTACTATAGTTGTCAAAGACGGGCTTTGACAGTTATAATGAATGCTATGAATAATAGAGATTTTAAAGAATTTTCTCCAGAAAAAATTTATCACATTTATAATCGAGGTAATAATAAAGAGAAAATATTTTTTGAAGAACAAGATTACAGAGCCTTTCTTTTTAGACTTGGACTTTGTTTGGGATTTAATGAGAAAGAATTAAATAAAGAAAAATTAATGGCCATGCCCTATTCCAGAATTAGAATTACTGAAACAAAAAAAAGTAATTTCAAATTATATGCTTTTTGTTTAATGCCAAATCATTTTCATTTGCTAATTGAACAAGTTCAAGATACTTCAATTTCAAGTTTAATATCTAAACTTTGTACAAGTTATGCAAAATATATTAATAAAAAATACAAAAGAGTTGGACATGTATTTCAAGATAAATTTAAAGCTGTCTTAATTGAAAACAACTCCCAATTGATGTGGACTTCATCTTACATTCATATGAATACTGTAAAAGACAAAATTACAAAACACCCAAGTGAATATAATTGGAGTAGCTATAATGATTATGTTTCTAATAGAAATCTGCCTATAATCAGTAAAGAATTATTAATTGCAACTTTCGAGGGTGTTGAAAATCTTGCGGAACAAACACTAAACTTTGATGTCAAAGACGGGCTTTGACACTGATAATGTTTAGATGCAGGCCAATGATGCTATTCCGTCACCAGCGCGCAGGCGCATGATGGTTACGCCTTGCGTCTGCCTGCCAAGAGATGAAATGTCTTTTAAGGCTGTTCTGATGACTTGGCCTTTTTTGGACATTGCGATTAACTCTTCTTCCTCGCCAGTCAAAACTTTCGCCACGATAAGTTTGCCAGTCTTAAGAGTAACCTTTGCGGTCTTGATGCCCGATCCCCCGCGCTTTTGGACTTTGTATTCTTTTAGGTCAGTCTTCTTGCCAAAACCATTCGCGCTCATTGTCAGAAATGCCCCCTTCTCTGCTGTTTTTTTGATTACGTCAACATCAATAACTGCATCATTTTTACCCAATTTTATGCCTCGTACGCCCCCTGCCGTTCTGCCCATCTGTCTGATATCGGATTCTTTAAATCTTATAGACTGACCTTCAGCTGTCGCAATTATAACTTCATCATTTTTTTCCGTAACAAGAGCAGAAATAAGCTGATCGTCTTTGTCTAGGCGAATAGCAATGATCCCGCTTCGACGGACATCCTTAAAACTTTCAGAAGACATTTTTTTGGTTGTGCCATTTTTTGTAACAAGCATTAGTGATGTCGGGGATTTATCAATATCTTTCGGTATCGCTAAAATTGAAGTGATTTTCTCTTCCGTTCCAAGAGAAAGAAAATTCATAATCGATTTGCCGCGCGTAGCCCTGCGAGCCTCCGGAATATCGTACATTTTCATTTGATAAACTTTGCCTAAATTAGAAAAGAAAAGCAGATTGCTGTGCGTGGAACCAGATACGAGCATCGTAACAAAATCTTCTTCTTTGGTTTCCAAATCAATCACTCCGACTCCGCCTCGTTTTTGCGCGCGATATTCGGAAGGATCAGTGCATTTTAGATATCCGCCAGCAGTCAAAACAAGCATTGTTTCTTTTTCCGGCACCAAATCTTCATCGGAAATTTCTTTCACCCCGCCTTTTACAATTTTCGTTCGACGTTCATCTGCGTATTTCCCGCGGATTTCCTTTAATTCCCCCGCTATGGTTTGAAGTATTTTTTTAGGGCTTGCTAATAAATCTTTCATATCTGCAATAAATTTTTGTTTTTCCTTAAGCTCGTCTTCCACCGCCTGCCTTTCCAGTCCAGCTAGTTTTGCCAGCTTCATTTCTAAAATTGCCGTTGCTTGCAAATCGGAAAACTTGAATTCTTTTATTAAATTAGATTTGGCAATTTGAGAATTTTTGGAGGCGCGGATAACGCTAATTACACGATCTATTTTATCAAGCGCTTTTTTCAAGCCGAGCAATATATGTTCCCGTTCCTCGGCTTTATGCAGATCATATGCAGATCTTCTTTTTACAACTTCCCTTCTGTGCAGAATAAATTGTTCAAGAATAGACTTCAGAGAAAGAGTCTGAGGCACGCCGTCCACCAGCGCTACGATATTGAAGTTGAAATTTGATTCAAGCTGGGTATTTTTGTAAATGTAATTTAAAACTTTTTCAGGATGCGCGCTCGGTTTCAAATCAATCACAATCCTGATGTCTTTAGTCGATTCATCGCGGAGTCCTTTTATGCCTTCTAACTTTTTTTCTTGCACCAATTCAGCTATCGCCATTATTAAATTCGATTTATTAACTCTAAAGGGAATGGAGGTGATAATAATGGAAAAATTGCCATCCTTCGGTCCAGAGCTTACAGACGAGGCTTTTTGTTCAACTATTTCGGCTTCGCCCCGGCAGACGACTCCGCCTCGTCCGGAAGAATACGCGTGCAACATATCCTTGTATCCATAAGCAATTCCTCCGGTGGGAAAATCCGGTCCTTTTATAAACTGCATCAAGTCTTCAGTCGTGCTGTCTTCATTTTCAATTAAATGAAGCGCTGCATCGAGTACTTCTCCTAAATTGTGTGGAGGTATATTCGTCGCCATACCGACAGCAATACCCAAAGTTCCGTTTAAAAGAAGCGCCGGTACGCTTGAAGGAAATACTGTCGGCTCCTTGCGAGTCTGATCATAGTTTGGACGAAAATCAATTGTTTCTTTTTCTAAATCCCGCAGAAGTTCACTTGATATTTTGGACATTTTCGCTTCGGTGTAACGCATCGCTGCGGCATTGTCTCCGTCAATGGAACCAAAATTTCCCTGTCCTAAAATAAACGGATAACGATAAGAAAATTCCTGCGCCATACCAACCATAGAATCATAAACTGCCACATCTCCGTGCGGATGATATTTTCCAAGCACATCTCCGACAACTGCGGCTGATTTTCTAAATCGCGCGGAAGAAGTGAGTCCCATTTCATGCATCGCAAATAAAATTCTGCGATGCACAGGCTTGAGTCCGTCTCTGACATCCGGCAGCGCGCGAGATGTAATGACAGACATTGCGTATGCTAAGTAAGATTCTTTCATTTCCGTGACAATATCAACCGGAAGAATTTTATCTCCTATTTTTTCTTTATCCATTTCCTGATTTGATTCCTTAGATTTTTTCATATAAAAATTACTGCGGTTCGGAAAGACTTTTATATCCGCCGATTAAATTATCTTTCAGCGCGGAAAACGGCTTTAAGTCGTTACTTACTTTTATTTGCGTATTGGAATCAGTTAAATTTGCTCCCAAAGAATAAAGCCAGAGAAATATCAGAACAACAGCGATGACAACAGTCATGACATGTAAAATATGTCTTCGAACTTTCTCGGGCTGTTTCCTTATGTGATGAATAATTTTTTTCATAAATTTATAACTTTTTACTTGCTATATTTTTTTCAATACGACAACTTCCCCCTCTTTTCCTTCCAAATCTTTCGCTTTAAGCGTTAATTTGTCCACTACTTCGGCTTTTTCCTCTCCAGTTTCTTTTAAAAATGCCTTGAGGGAGCTATCGTCAAAATCCATTGGAATTATGATACTGGGTTCTAAAGATGATGCAAGTTTTGCCGCAGACTTTGCGTCAAGCAAACCATTACCGCCGATGGGAATAAAAAGAAGATCAGGATTATTCATTGCTTCGCGCGCTTCTTTTGAAATTTCCGAATCTGCTAAAACTCCCAGAGCTCCAAGAAATACAATGCTAATATCATCCACGGAAAGAGAATAAATAGTATTAATATATTTCTTGCCGGCAATCAACGCATCTCCCAGCACTCCTTTAATAAAAATTTCTTTTATTTCATAATCCCCGGGACCAGTAATAACAAAAGGAATTCGTTCGCCGTGAGAAAGCTGTTCTATGCCATTGTAATCAGGATGATTAGTGGTGATAAGAGCAATATCTGCGCCAAAATGAGCATTTATGCTTGATTTAGAGCTTTTACTGACAGGATTAAAAGAGAGAACTGTTTCTCCCTGCTGAATCTTGAAAAATTGCTTGCCAAAATATGTAATTATCATCGTTTGCATTCTAGCATATTCTTTGCTAGACTGAAAATAATTAATAGCAGGATTTAGGGTAACCCTAGGAGGCCTAGCAGATACGAGCCAAATAGAACCTAAGCCTTATGTCCGCTTCACAATTTTATTTGGGCGGATATTTTAATTTTAAAAAGATATTATATGATAAAAAGCAAAACAGGGACGGTAAAAATTGCCCGCAATGCTTCAGGTACGATTGATACGGAAGAAGAAAATTTAGTGCTAAGTTCTATTTTGAACCGCAGTATAAATAAGCCAAAAATTGAAACCCTGGTTGAAGGCGCGGTTATCAGCGTAGAGAAATCGTCAGTTTATGTTGACCTGGCGCCATACGGAGCAGGCATTATTTATGGTCGCGAGTTTATTAATGCAAAAGACATTATTAAAAAAATAAGCATTGGCGACATCATTAAAGCCAAAATCGTTGAAACAGAAAATGAAAATGGCTATATAGAACTTTCTCTTAAGGAAGCCAAACAAGCGTTAATTTGGAATGAAGCTGAAAAAGCGATAAAAGAAAAAACAGTAATAAGTTTGGAAATAAAAGATGCAAATAAAGGAGGATTGATTTTAGAATGGCAAGGCATACAGGGATTCTTGCCGGCATCTCAGCTTAAAGCCAATCATTACCCTCGCGTGTTGGATTCCGATAAAGATAAAATATTAAAAGAATTAAAAAAACTGGTGGGACAACAAATTTCTGTAATGATTATTTCGACATTGCCGAAAGAAAATAAATTAATCTTTTCCGAAAAAGATAATGATTCGGAAGAAAAAAAGGAGATTTTAAGCAAATATGCTGTCGGTCAAGATTTAGATTGCACAGTTGCAGGATTGGTTGATTTTGGAGTGTTTGTCAGACTTGAGGACGGGCTAGAGGGTTTGGTACATATTTCCGAGCTTGATTGGGGACTTGTAGAAAACCCTCGCGCAATGTTTAAAATAGGAGAAAAAATCCGCGCCAGAGTGATTGAAATAAAGGATGGTAAAATATCGCTTTC
>LBSW01000025.1 GCA_000990145.1 Parcubacteria group bacterium GW2011_GWB1_37_13
AAATAAAAATTTGAAAGAAGAAATCAAAAAATTTTTTAAGGGAGAAGCCGAAAACGATGAAAAAACATTGATGAAATATTCGCACGACGCGAGTCTTTTGGAAGTGCGACCAAAGCTTGTGCTTTTTCCAAAAGATTCGGAAGATGTAAAAAATTTAGTTAAGTGGATAAATGAAAACAAGGAAAAATATCCCGATCTTTCCATTACCGCCAGATGCGCGGGGACAGATATGTCTGGAGGCGCCATAGGTGAATCCATCATTTTGGATTTTACCAGATATATGAATAAGTTAATTTCTTTTGTTGACAATAAAATTACTGTACAGCCGGGAATGTTTTACCGGGATTTTGAAAAACTAACTCTGGAAAAAGGATTTATTTTACCTTGCTTCACGGCCTCAAAAACCATTAACGCTATGGGCGGAATGTTTGGAAATAATTCTGCTGGCGAGAGAACTTTAAAATATGGCAAAACCGAAGATTATATTTTGGAAACAAAAATTATTTTTTCAGACGGTAACGAATATGCTGTCAAACCATTGTCAAGGTTGAACCTTGACAATAAAGTAGCACAGGGAGATTTTGAAGGAAATATCTATAAAAATATTTTTGAATTAATAAATAAAAATGAAGCGGAAATAAAACTCGCAAAGCCCAATGTGCACAAAAACTCGGCTGGTTACTACATATGGAACGTCATAAAAAACCAGAATTCAAAGAATTTTTCAGATTCCGATTTCTTTGACCTCAACAAACTTCTTGTCGGTTCGCAGGGAACTTTGGGTATAGCCACGGAAATTACTTTTAAACTAGTACCCGACAATAAACACTCTAAACTTGTGGCTATTTTTATGAAAGACTTGACATCGCTTGGAGAACTTGTGGACGAAATATTGGAACTTAATCCGGAAACTCTTGAATCATATGATGATAAAACAATGAAGCTGGCGGTTCAATTTTTTCCCGATTTTTTAAGGGCTAAAGGATTTTTCGGAACATTAAAACTTATATGGGGTTTTATGCCGGAATTTTTTATGCTCCTCACGGGCGGTTTCCCAAAATTAATTCTTTTGGCCGAATTTGCCGGCGATAATGAAGCAGATGTAAATGAAAAATGTATAAAACTTAGAGAAAAAATCAAACATTTCAAATTAAAAGTCCATATTGTTAAGTCCGAAATAGAAGCGGATAAATATTGGGATATCAGAAGAGAAAGTTTTACGTTATTAAGAAAACATGTGAAAGGTATGCGGACTGCTCCGTTTATAGACGACATCATTGTTCGTTCTGAATTTTTACCAAAATTTCTTCCGGAACTGAATAATGTCTTGAATAAATATAAATTAACTTATACATTGGCGGGGCATGCTGGAGATGGAAATTTCCACATTATTCCTCTTATGGATTTTAGGCGTTCTGATACTGCAAAAATTATAATGGAACTCTCAGAAAAAGTGTATGATCTCGTAATGAAATATTATGGTTCGATTACTGCTGAACATAATGACGGCTTGATTCGCACACCATATTTAAAAAAAATGTATGGGGAGAATATAATTAAAATTTTTGCAGAAATAAAAAAAATCTTTGATCCCCGAAATATTTTTAATTCTGGTAAAAAAGTGGCGGCTGCTTCCGTGAATGGTTTGTCTGTCGAACGGGCAGGCACAAAAGAATACATCGCAACTCATATTGCGGTGGAACATGATACCACTCACAAAATTTAAGATTAAATATTTATTTGCATTTTTTGTTTTTTTATATATACTGTCTGGATGTCTGTAATTAAAGTTGAAAAAAGAGATTTAAATATAAAATTAAATGCCTTAAGAAAGTCTGGAAAAATTCCAGCTGTGTTTTATGGATTCGGAAAAAATACTGCTTCTATTTCTATTCCTAATATTAAATTCAAAAAGGTTTGGAAAGAAGCGGGGGAGTCTTCTGCTGTCAAAATTGAAGTAGATGGAAAAAATATTGATGTGCTTATTCACGATGTGCAAGTTAATCCAGTGACAGATGAACCCATACATGTAGATTTTTTAGTCATAGATATGAAAAAGAAAATACGAGTTAAAGTACCTATTATTTTTGAAGGTATATCCAATGTAGTTAAGAGCGGAATAGGAAATCTTGTTAAAGTGCTTCACGAGGTTGAAATTGAGGCTTTGCCCGCTAATTTGCCACACAATCTTGTTGTTGACATATCAAAACTTGAAACACTAGAAAATAATATTTTTATTTCCGATATCAAATTGCCGGCTGGAGTTATTGCAATTACGCAAAGTGGCGATGTTGTAGCTTCCGTAGTTGCTCAAGTAGAAGAAAAAGAGGAAATTGTTGTACCAGTTGACTTATCTGCTATTGAAGTTGAGAAGAAGGGCAAGAAAGAAGAGGAAGGAGTTCCAACTGATGTTGTTGCCGCGCCAGCCAAAGAATCCGTTCATTCTTCAGACGGAGAAAAAACAGAGAAAAAAGCTGAGAAGTTTCGCTCGTAGGCCTCGCCCGCAAGCTACGGCTGAAAACTATGGCCGAGGGAACTAAAAAACAAACCAAATTTGTGTTACAATAAAAGCTATGGCAAGAAAAATCGTCATAGTTTTTGTTCTCGTAATGTTGATATTTTTAAGTTCCGTGGTTTATAAAGCAAGAGCCGTTTTTGATTGCTTAAAACTGACAATTTCTTCCAGCCAATCTAACAAAGATTATTGCCGAGCTGAATTGGCCCAAATAGAAGCGCAACTTGCAAATCTGTTAAATCAACAAAAAGAACAGCAAAAACAAACAGGCACTCTTAAGGGAGACGTTAATTATTTAACCAGCCAGATTAATGCTTTAAAAGCAAAAATAAAAGCTAGAGCTCTCGTTATTACAGAATTAAAAGTAAATATAAAAGAGAAAGTAAATCAAATTGAATCCCTTTCCGATAAAATAGATCGGGAATACGAATCTCTTGCGCAACTTCTGCGAAATACCAATGAATTTGATAAAGAAAATCTTATAGTAAATTTAATTCTTTCTAACGATAGTATTTCAAATTTTTATAGCGATTTAGAATCTTATGCCTCAATCAAGCAAGCTGTAAAAGCTTCCGCTGATGCTATTAAGGGAATAAAAACGGAAACTGAAATTGCAAAAAAAGATCTTGAAATAAAACAAGATGCCGAGACCGACGCTAAAGCGGACTTGGAAGATGCTCAAAAAAAAGTGGCTCAATCCGAGGCCGACAAAAAAACGCTTTTGGCTATTTCTAAAGAAAAAGAAGAAGTATACAAAAAACTTGCTGAAAATAAAAAAATTCAAGCGGATAAAATTCGTAGCGCCTTATTCAGTCTGGCCGGTATTTCGCAAAAAATAGATTTCGGAACCGCGCTTGAATATGCCAATGAAGTAAAAAGCAAAATGGGAGTTGATCCTGCGTTTTTATTGGCTATTCTGACTCAAGAATCCAATTTAGGTTCAAATGTCGGCCAATGTTATTTAACGAATCCAGATACGGGAGCAGGAGTTGGAAAAAATACAGGAACGGTATTTACAAATGTAATGCATCCAATGCGTGATGTGCCTGTGTTTTTAAGTTTAATGGTTGATTTAGGATTTAACGCTTTTCAAACAAGCGTATCTTGTCCGATAGCCGGAGTAAAAGGTTATGGCGGCGCTATGGGACCGGCGCAATTTATTCCCTCGACGTGGAAAATTTTTACGGATCGCCTAAAAGCTATTCTGGGTCATATTGCCAATCCTTGGTCGCCAAGAGACAGTTTTATGGCTTCAGGAATGTTTTTATCTGATCTTGGGGCGATAGGCAATAGCGCAAGCGCGCAAAATAAAGCCGCTTGCAGATATTATGGTTCTGGCGGATCTTCTTGTGTTTACAGCAAGAGTGTTGCGAAACTAAAACTTAAAATACAAACTGACATAGATTTGCTTCAAAACTGAAATTATGATATTGTTTCCGCGTAATGAAAAAAGACATACATCCAAAATATGATATAAAAACAAAAGCTACTTGCGCTTGCGGAACTATTTTTGAAGTTGGTTCAACTATGCCTTCCATTGAAATGGAAATTTGCAGCAAGTGCCATCCTTTTTATACTGGCAATGAAAAAATAGTGGATACTGCTGGACGCGTGGATCGTTTCAATAAGCGAAAAGCTCTTTCTGCTAAAGCCAAGAAATAACTAATTTCCTGTCAAAGAATTTTTTGAAACTGCGCCCTCGGAGCCATAAGGACAGGGAACCCACACGTTTCTTAAAATTCTTCGCCAGGAAATTTTCAGTGAAGCTCTTTTCAATTTTACACTTCCCGAGGGTCCCGCCCTGTACTCAGGGAAGGGCGCAGGGATGGAAAATTGGAAAGAGCGAAACTTTATTTATGAGTTTAGATTTAAACGAACTAAAAAAAGACCATAGGACAAGTTATCTGGCGGATATGCTGGAAAAACTTCTTCGTGAGGAAGAGCAAGTGCGAGAAATGCTCGCAGGGGATGATGCTTTGCAGGAATTGGCGGCCAAAGAGCTTAAATTTATACGAGAAGAAAAAGAGAGAATAGAACATCAGATACAAGAAATTTTAGACAAGGACAGAGAGCAAGAAGAATTTCCGAACGAAATTGTGCTGGAGGTTCGCGCTGGCGCGGGAGGCGACGAGGCTTCGCTTTTCGCCTGGGAGCTTGCGCATATGTACGAAAAATTTTCAGAATCGCAAGGCTGGCTTTGGCGGGTAAATTATGAATCAAAAAGCGAGTTGAGCGGCTACAAGGAAGCGAGCTTTGAAATTAAAGGCAAGGATGTTTTTAAAAAAATGCGTTACGAGACAGGCGTGCATCGTGTCCAAAGAATTCCCGCAACTGAAAAAAATGGCAGGGTGCACACATCTACCGCATCTGTCGCAGTTTTGCCGATTAAGAAAAAAATAAATTTTAAAATTGATCCCTCTGAATTCGAAATGGAATATTCTCGTTCCGGCGGGAAAGGCGGGCAAAATGTAAACAAAGTTGAAACAGCTGTTCGTATTATTCATAAACCGAC
>LBSW01000026.1 GCA_000990145.1 Parcubacteria group bacterium GW2011_GWB1_37_13
AAGAATAAATAGCATTCCACTTTAATTTGACATTTTATCCTTATTTAGGTTGCGTTAGGCAAGACCTAACGCAAAGTTTGCACCTCATTTAGACTGTGATACAATAAAATATATGAAGAAATTATCTTTAAAAGCAGTGAATTTGCCGGTTACTATATTTAAAGAAGGCAAGAGTTATGTGGCTTATAGCCCGGCTCTCGATCTTTCGACTTCCGCTTCTACCTACAAAAAAGCGCAAAAGAACTTTTCTGAGATTGTCGGAATTTTTATTGAAGAACTTATGGAAATGGGTACATTAGATAAAGTGCTCCGAGAATTAGGTTGGCAAAAAATAAAATCTAACTGGCAACCGCCAGTCGTTGTTTCAAACTATTTTCAACCGATGAACCTTTCGTATGCCTAAAAAGCAGAATGTAACGAATAGGCAGTTTCAACAATTTTTAATATATGTCGGTTGTTCCTTTAAAAGATCTAAAGGAGATCATTTTGTGTATGTGCGTCCTGATTTACTACGTCCTGTTATAGTTCCCAAAGATAATCCTATACCTCAATTTATTGTAAGAAATAATCTTAAACTGCTCGGAATGTCTTGGGAAGAATTTTTTAATATAATTGACAGAATGTAAATTAAAGACTCGTAAGCTAAAGAGATACTCAAATGTATTTATCGTTTCTCGCAGAAAGACTGGGAAGAATAAATAGCGTTCCACTTTAGTTTGACATTTTACTCTTATTTGCTAGTATAAATTCAAGCTCGTTAAGAGCTTTTTGTTTATCCAAAATATGACCCCTGCGTCATATCTCCCGAAATGCTTGGTTTTATTTTCGGTGTCCATAATGGAAAAACTCACGTGGATGTTTTGGTAACCGAAGATATGGTGGGCCACCGATTGGGGGAATTTTCTCCAACCAGGAAATTTACGAAGCATGGCGGAAAGATGCAAAAAGAACTTGAACAAAAAAAACAAGAAGCCGAAATAGCCGCCGCCAAGGGAGCAAAAGAGGCAAGCGCGGCCGCAGCTGATTCAAAGAAAACAAAATAATTATAATGAAAGCATTTTTAAAAAATTACCGACAAGCCCCGAGAAAAGTTCGCTTAGTCGCTTCGCTTATAAAAGAGAAAAGTGTTGCAGAAGCCACAGCGGAACTTGATTTTTTGACAAAGCGAGCAGGACTGCCCCTAAAAAAACTTTTACTTTCTGCTGTTTCTAATGCCAAGCAAATGGGAGTGGAAATGGAAAATTTATTTATCAAAGAATTGCGAGTAGATAAAGGCATTACAATGAAAAGAATGATGCCGGCGGCTATGGGTTCAGGGCATAGGATAAACAAACGCACGAGCCATTTAACGCTCATTCTTGCAGAACAAGCTTCAATTGCGAATAATCAATTAAAAATTAAAAAAACAAAAATTCGTAATTCGTAATTGCCCATTTTAAATTTTATGTCAAAAATAGTTCATCCATACGCTCATAGGTTGATTATGTTAAGAGATTGGAAAAGCCGCTGGTTTGCCGATCCCAAAAAATATGTCTCTTACTTGAAAGGAGACGTTCTGATACGCCAATATTTGGAAAAAAAATTGCGAGGTATGTATATTTCTACAATTGAAATTGAAAGAAGCAGAAAAGCCACTAGATTTATCATTAAGACTTCCCGCCCAGGTCTCATTATTGGCCGAAATGGCGAGGGAGCGGCAAAATTAAAAGAAGATATTTTAAAGAAAATTGATCGCTTAAAGTTAGGAAAACCGGAAGATTTCAAGCTTGAAATTATTGAAGTTGCAAACCCAGAAGCTGATGCCGCGATTGTGGCATATATGATTTCTGAAGGATTGGAGAAAAGAATGCCCTATCGTCGCGTCATTAAAACAATCATTGAAAAAGTTATGACGGCGCGCGGAGTAGAAGGCGCAAGAATAGTTCTTTCAGGCAGATTGGGGGGAGCTGATATTGCTCGGACGGAAGAGCTAAAGCGTGGAAGCATCCCGCTTCAGAGTTTCCGCGCGGACATAGATTTCAAACGCGAGCGCGCGACTTTATCCTATGGAGTTATCGGCATAAAAGTTTGGATTTATCGTGGCAAAATATTTGCTGACAAGAAAAAAGAAATTAAAAGTTGATTAAATTGCTATGCTTATACCAAAAAAAGTAAAATTTAGAAAATGGCAAACAGGGCGAAGCAATCCAAAGGCAATATCGCCGGACACTAGGGGCATAAAGCTGTCTTTTGGCTCTTATGGTCTCAAATCTCTTTCTCAAGCGCGCGTGAAGTCCACTCAGATTGAATCTGCCAGAAAAGTAATATCTCGTACGCTGACCAAGGCTGGAAAATACTGGATTCGTATTTTTCCAGATCGTCCTTACACTTCCAAACCTGCAGAAGTTGGAATGGGAAAAGGAAAAGGAGATCCGCAAGGATATTGCTTTGATGTCTTTCCTGGACGCATTATTTTTGAAGTGGATGGAGTAGATGAAAAAATTGCAGGAGAAGCGTTGCGAAAAGCTGGCAGCAAACTGCCGATTAAAGCAAGAGTTGTTTCTAGGGCCCACAAACAATAAAATGAAGAACAAGAAAGAAAATTTTAAAGGAATGAAAAAAGATGAACTCGCGAAGAAACTTGCTCTTTTGCGGGAAAATGCAAGAGCTATTAGATTCAAAGCCGAAGGTTCAAAGTCAAAAAATGTAAAAGAACTTTCAACTCTTAAAAAAGACATAGCTCGAATATTGACAGAACTTAATAAATAAAGCTTATAGCTAGCTAATTAGCTGATTAGCTAAAAAATAAAATCATGACAACAAATACAAAAAAAGAAATAATAAAGAATAAGGGCACTACGCTAAAAGGAGTGGTTGTTTCAGATAAAATGAAAAAGACAGTTATTGTTTCTGTTTCAAGATTTGTCAAGCATCCTTTATATGGGAAGTTTTATAAAATGAGCAAAAAATACAAGGCTCACGACGAGGAAAATAAATATAAAACAGGGGATATTGTGGAAATAGTCGAGACAAGGCCAATTTCAAAAGATAAAAGGTTTAAAGTAATTTAATAATAATTTACCGCCAAGAAAGTATCTAAGCGGACAAATATGATTCAAGCAGGAACATGGGTAAAAATAGCAGATAATACTGGAGGCACCGTAGGCAAAGTGTTTAAAATTTTAGGGTCTTCCAAAAAAAGATACGCCTCTTTGGGTGAGGAGGTTATTATTGCTGTAAAAGTGGCAAGTCCTAGAAAGATGATAAAAAAGAAAGATGTGCATCAAGCGGTAATCGTGCGCACCAGAGGCGCTTATAGGAGAAAGGATGGATCTTATATTCGTTTTGATGATAATGCTGTGGTTCTTTTAGAAAAAGACAAGAAAGATCCGAAAGCTGGAAGAGTATTTGGACCGATACCGAGAGAACTTGCTGAAAAAGGATTTCAAAAAATAATTTCCCTAGCGCAGGAAGTAATTTAAATAAAAGGCAAGACCTAACATGTTAGGTCTTGCCTTAGAAAATAATATGCATATAAAAAAAGGAGACAATGTAATAATTATAACCGGCAAAGATAAAGGCAAAAAGGGTAAAATTATCAATGTTTTGGTGCGAGAAAATAAAGTTATTGTGGAAGGGGCGAATATGATGAAAAAACATCAGCGTCCAAGGAAATCTGGGGAAAAAGGAAGTATGAAAAATATCGAAATGCCAATACACGCTTCCAATGTTAAGAAATTAGATTAATCCAATGAAACATTTAACTGTAAAAGAAAAAGAGAATGGAGTCTTTGAAAAAATGAAGGGCGTTTTTCATTATAAAAATATTATGGCTGCACCAAAAATGCAAAAGATTGTTCTTAATGTCGGTACTGGAACAGCTATCAAAAAAGATAAAAATAAAAATGACGCTATATCTCTTCGTCTAGCTAAAATCACCGGCCAAAAGTCAGCTATAAAGGGCGCCAAGCAGTCAATTGCATCTTTTAAAACAAGGAAAGGCGACCCCATTGGCATTATTGTAACATTGCGGGGCAAGAGGATGTATGCTTTTTTGGAAAAACTTATAAATGTTGCTCTTCCGCGCACGAAAGATTTTCGCGGTATCGCGCGCGCTTCAGTAGACAACATAGGCAATCTAACTATTGGCATAAAAGAGCATACTATTTTCCCGGAAACAGCCGATGAGGATCTCAAGGATATTTTCGGTATGTCCATTACTCTTGTTTCTACAGCTAAAAATAAGAAAGAAGGCGTAGCATTTTTTGAATTTTTAGGTATGCCTTTCAAAAAAGAAGAGGAAAAGAAATAAACGATGGTCTGTGGATAACTTTATTACAAAATATTTAAAATTAAAGTATAATGTTTTTATGAATGAAAAAATAAACACTCTAGACAATCTAGAAATAGACAAAGCTCTAAAAGAGTTTGAAATGAAATCTAATACTGAACCAGAACCACAAGCTCCCGCGGCAATTCCATCCCCAGAAGCATCCAGCATAAAGTTTGAAACTGACAGCTATAAAGCGGTGAAGTTTTACAATGAAACAGATACTCCCAAAATGGTTCGACTGGTGATGAAATATTCCGGCGGATTGATCAAAGAACAAAAACAAGCGGAATATGTGCTTTTTGGGCTGGCGATAGTAATATTTGGCATTTCACTTTACTTGTTTTTTGGAGGAGGTTCAAAAAGTCCTACATTCAATGAAAATATACCTGCGGAAGTATTACCTCTTTAAATAGTTATGTTTAAAATATCTAAAAAAACAAAAAAAGGATTCACGCTGATTGAACTTTTAGTGGTGGTGGCTATTATTTCACTTTTGTCATCGGTGGTACTCGCGAGTTTGAACAGCGCGCGGGCGAAAGCGAGGGATGCGAAACGGAAGCAAACACTTACTCAACTTAGAATTGCGAATGAACTTGCGTTTAGTAATTCACCAACTGGGATATATACAGATACGACTGGCTGGATTGAAGTTCCAACCGATGGTGTTTTGACGCCAGCACTTGTAACTCCCGGCTACATCAGTTCTCTCGTTTCTGAGACCTCCACGTATCAGTATTGGAGAAAAAATTATACTGAATATGCTTGTATGACATTAAATGATTCAAATAAATATGGTTTTTATGTTAAACTGGAAAATCCCTCAGCATCTGATCCAAACTTTATTTCTTCAACAGTTGGTGATAGCTTTGATAGATGTGTAGCAAGCACATGGTCTATGAATTACAGAATCGGCAACTAGCTTATTTACAAATTAGGGTAAGCAAGGATAATCCTTGATATTTTGGTTTTCCTAATAAATTTTATTTATTTGACTATTTAGGGCAAGCAAGGATAAGGGCAAGCAAGGATAATCCTTGATATTTTGGTTTGACTGTTTCTAGGAGTCTTTTTTATTTTCCGAGTTCTTTAATTTCAGGATTTTTGGAAATATAATCATCAATACTTTGAATTACAAAACCCCACAACCTAGGTTTTCCCCAGCCACAGTTAAATACCCACAGCCGTCTGCATTTTTTCAAAAGCAATTTTTCTTCTTTAACAACTTTCTCTACCTAAGCGCATAGGCGAGAAGCGAGTACGCATAGTTTCCTAAATATCCATCAATCGATTTCGGA
>LBSW01000027.1 GCA_000990145.1 Parcubacteria group bacterium GW2011_GWB1_37_13
TTACTTTCAAACCATGAAAATTCACAAAAACGAGAGATTCGGATCCCTTTATTGTTGCTTCAAGATTCTTGATTATTTCTTCCTTTTTTGATTTTTGTAGCATAATTATTGATTGCTAAAAAATTTTCAATTAAAAAACGGCTTTGTTAAGCCGCAAGCTTATCCGCCCTATTGACGGAATATCGACCCACTAAATAGGCTAGAACAAAACTTTGTTTTGTTCGCCCGTTCCGACTGTGTCGGAATTAGGGACTTTTTAAAACCTTTCGGTTGCCTATCTTCTTTGCGGTAAGTAAAATATATCACAAATTTAAATCAAAGCAAGGCTTGCTTGATATAACATAATATATCAAATTCACATATTGCAAAATTACTCACCAAGAAAACCCCAATAAGCCCGAGAATTATCATTCCTAAAAAAAGAAGCAGTGTCTTAAAAAAAAAATTTGTTATCATAAATTTAACGATATCCTTTCACCCATAAAATAATGTATAAAATAATTAGAATAAAAAGAAAAGAATGAAAGACATCCCAATGCAAATATATGTTTTTCTTCTTTAAAAAATTTGAAAACATTTTATTTCCCTCTAAAAAGATAAGGAAGGGCAAAACAACCATCATATACCAAATCTTAAAAATAAATTCAAACATTGATATTTACATTATTTTTTATTTACATCTTCTGAAGGAATTATTTCCTGATCATTAACCGTATTATTGTTCACATTAGAAACAGAATCTTTATACAGCGCCCAGAACCCAAAACCAACAAGAATTAATACTATAATCAATTCAATTAATGCTTTGTCTTTCATAATTATATAATATCATAAATTCTTTATCACTGTTCTGGCTGGGGCATTGGTTCTGGAGTAGGTTCAGGTTCAGGCGCTGGAGTTTCTGAAGGAGCCGAATCAGGTTCTGGTTGAGATTCTGGTTCTGGAACTGGAGTAGGTTCAGGTTCAGGCGTAGGTGTTGGCTCTGGTGTAGGATCTGGAATTGGAGTCGGGTCTGGCGCAGGATCCGGTGTAGGTTCAGGTGTTGGTTCAGGTGTTGGGACTGGAGGAATATGAATAAGAGCGGGAGCTCCGGTTAATAATGCGTCTAGTTGAGATTTAGTTATGCAGGTTTTTGCTCCAGTGTCATCCGAGACACACAAGGATTTTGTGTCTATTTCTCCTGTAAAAATTTTTGCTATACCATTCCCGGCATCCGCGAGCCAAGCTCCAATTTTAGCATAAACATTCTTAAAAAAAGCGGTTACAAAAGACTCTGTGGCAGAATCAGCCAGAGGAATGATAGTGCCAGCGGTTGCGCTCAAATTCAAATTCAATTCTTGAATAGCTTTAGTCAATATTGGGACCACTCCGGTAGTATTTAAAGATTGCATGCCATCGGTGTCAGTAGTTATTAATTTAGGAACTAGGACTTCAACTTCTTGAGCAATAAAGCCGAGACTTTTCACATTATTGTCATTTTCATAATTCCAATTATATGATACTGGCCTTAAATTCATAACCGTGTCTAATCCATAAATTATATTTTCTATATTTTTCTTTAATCTAATATCAGAAGAACAAGCAATGGTTCCTCCAGTAGCCAAGGTACAGCCTGTGGTGTTAACATCTGTAAATTTTGCAATGGTTGCGCCGGTACCAGTACCTTTAACTTCTAGAGGAATAGTCCCTGGACTGGATGTCCCAATTCCAACAAAACCCAAATCATTTACAACCATACCGACAGCATTACTAGATAATCTAGCCACAAAAATAGCGGCTAACTTATCAGGTGAAGTATCATTAGCGGTATCTGTAGTGGCGGTATCAACAGTTAAACTGGTGGCGGAAGCTATAGCGGTGACAGTTCTGGTTTCGCCTGTAATCGTGATTCTGTCACCTACCACTAATTCTGTGGTAAAGAGCGTGCCGACACCGGTGACAGTAGTGGAAGCAATCGCATCAATGGATCCTGTCAAGACTGAAGTCGCCGCTCCAGTGAATCTACCTGAACCAGTCACGTCTAGTTTGAGAAGTGGCGCCGTGGTGCCGATGCCGACCCTAAGATTTCGTGATAAACCAGAACCATCGGCCTCACCATAAACAGTAAGAACCGAAGTAGCGCCAATTTGAGCTGAATAACTTTCTATTGTGCCAGCTAATGCAGACGTAGAAATTGGAATATCTGCCCATGAGACAGCTCCGGCGTCAGTATCAAAGTTTATTGCCCCCGTTTCTAAACTGTTAACAGAGGTTATGCCCAAATCATTTATAACCATTTGAGTCGAATTATTTGAATCTCTGGCAATGAAAGTAGCAGGCAACTTGGTTACGCTGGCTGAAGCCGTATTGGTGAAATTGGCATCAACAGTTAAACTGGTGTCGGAAGCTATAGCCATAACGGTCCTTGTCTCACTATTGATAGTAATTCTGTCTCCAATAACTAATTCTGTGGTAAATAAAGTGCTTGTGCCGGGTAATACTTGGCTGGCAGCAGGATCGGCTGTGCCGGTGAGAGTGGAAGAAGCTGTTTCTGTGAATCTGCCCGAACCGGCAACATCTAGTTTAAGAAGTGGGGCGGTGGTGTTAATCCCCACATTCCCATTATTCAAAATAGTCATTCGTTCCGTCAAAACAGAAGGAGCCGCATCGGTGCCAGTCCAGAAAGAAAGTTGTGCAGGGACTCGGGAGTCGGCAATGGTGCCAGAGGATATTGCTTTGATGGCGGCTCCAGTGATGTAACCTGCGGCTCCTCCGTAACCAGTGAAGTTGATAACTCCCAGTTCATCAGCTGTGGTAATAACCGTAGGAGAAGCTCCTGTGCCTCTGGCTTTTCGGAAGTTCACATCAAAGCTGTCAGCTGAAGCGTTGGCTTGGGTTAGGTATGTTTTTCCTAAATCAACAGTGTCAGAAGAAACGTGCAAAAGTCCCGCTGGCCCCGCCGTCCCTATCCCGACGTTGCCGTTTGTATCAAGTGTTACTTTCTGCGTGCCGTTAGTCCAAAATTGCAGATTATGAACACCTTGAGTAAAAATTTGCGCACCAGAATTATCTGCCCCAATAGTGATACCTACATCAGTTGCTAAATCTCGTTTGAACTGTGCAATTGTAGCGCCTGTTGTAAAGACATCCAAAGGATATGACGGCCCCGCCGTCCCTATCCCGACGTTGCCGGTATTTGTTATTGTCATTCTTGCCACATTCAAAGGAGCAGAGCCGCCAGTAGAAGTCCTAAAAATAACGCTGCCCGTGGACTCATTACTAAATTCATAGTCCGCTAAGCCGTATCCAAAACCAAACCAACCGATTCTACTTCCAGTATTACCGTTATAGTAGGCTGTGTAGGGAGATACGGTACTTTCAAGCCTGAGAGTTTCCCCCGCAGTAGAACTTATATGTAACTTGACCTGCGGACTCGTCGTCCCGATGCCGACGTTGCCATTATTCAAAATAGTCATTCGTTCCGTCAAAACAGAAGGAGCCGCATCGGTGCCAGTCCAGAAAGAAAGTTGTCCGGGAACTCTACTGTCAGCTATCGTGCCACTGCTGATACCCTTGATGGCGGCTCCAGTGATGTAACCTGCGGCTCCTCCGTAACCTGTGAAATTGATTACTCCGAGTTCATCGGCTGTGGTGATGACAGTAGGACTTGCTCCCGTGCCTCTGGCTTTTCGGAAGTTTACATCAAAGCTGTCAGCTGAAGCGTTGGCTTGGGTGAGATATGCAAGTCCAGTGGCGGCTGTGTCGGAGGAAACGTGTAAAAGTCCCGCTGGCGCCGTCGTCCCGATGCCCACACTTCCCGCATTCACAATCAATCCATAGTTAGCAGTGGTTGCGCCAGAGGCATTAAGATAGAGAGCAACATTGGTGCCAGAGGTGGCATTGGTGTGAGTATTAGAGATTTGGGCGCCATAGGTGGTAATGGCGGCAGTAGCATTAGCTCCTGCGGTTAAGATATTTAAAGCAGTTTGACTGGCTGCGGCTGCAGTTCCGGAGACTTGCAGGTCTACCAATAAACCAGAAGTTAGACTGGATGAGGCGGCATAGAAACCGGTACCAGTGGTGAGACTATTGGCGTTTAGAACAAGTCCCGAGGCGGTAGTTACTGCAGTTGTTCCCGCATAAGTCAAGGCTAGACTTGTACCTGTGGCTACGCCTAAGACTGGCGTTACCAAAGTCGGAGAAGTATTCATTACAAAAGTAGTTCCGGTGCCAGTCTGGGCAGCGACACTGGTGGCGTTGCCGACGGAAGTAATTGGACCGGTTAAGTTTGCGTTAGTAGTTACGGTTCCGGCGTTGATGGCATACGCAGAAGAAACAATTTGTTGGCGAGGGGACATTGTTTCAAAAACTTCATCTGCGCCGGTCGTACAAGATGCGCCGACTTTAGTTGCCACTTCTACTTGCACGAACGCTTGATCGTCAGTGAAAGCGAGGTCAAGTGTGTCTCCACCCGCGCCACCAATACTTGCATCAAAAACACCTTCACGGGTAAGAATCGTCATAGTGGTCGGATCGCTAGTCGGCCAAATTTTTGAACCAGCAGAAACAGCGTCGTAAATAGCAAATTTGTAACAGTAATTTGTGCCGGAAGAGCTACCTAAAAGCGCTCCGCTTGAATTCATCAACCTTCCTTGGAAATTTAAAATTTTAGGCACGCCAGTGGTAGCGGAAACATTTACTAGTGGTAGAAGTGTCAAGATTAGAACGAAAATAATTAAAAAACTTTTTCTCGTTGTATTTTTTTTTATTTTTGTAAAAAAAGTTTTCATTCTTTTTATCCCTTTTTAATTATCCACAGTTTGATTTGACATTTTTTTTAAATTTGCTATTATGACACTAATCACGCCCCCCCGCCCGCAAGGTCGAGGGGGACATTGTTTATATATCTATATATCTATCAAATTCTCAAGTTCTACTTTGAAAATACCGTTTTTCATATTCCAGATTTCTCTCCCAAGATGACCTTTTGTGTACACAACTATTGTTTTGTTTGTTTTTTAAGTTCAACAAGCAGTTTGTAAAGGGGTTCAAAATCTCCATCTCCTGTAAAGAAAACAAAACTTTCAAAATTTTCTGCAACTTTTTTATGAACATCAATACAAACCTCCATGTCAAAATCGCATTTTCTGCGATATATTTTTTTTGTTTCAAAATTTTCAATTAAAATATATTTTACAGGTTTTGTGATAATCTTGTATCCAATCTTTTCTGCTCTATTTAGAAATTCTTCCGACTTAGGATGATTGTCTTTTCCAAAGTAAAGATAGATTTCTCCAATATTTTTATAAGATTTTAAATATTTATAAAGAATAGAAATATCAACTTCTGATTTTAAAGACTTTTTCCAACCATAGACATTTGCCCAGTCTATAAATACTGCAGTTTTTCCTCTTAAAATTATTTCCTTTTTTCCTTTTTCTTTGTGCATTTTATTTTTGTGTTAGAATTTTAATTCTTTAAATTCTTCTTTTACTTCCAATTTATTAATATCAGAAAGTTGTGTATTTACTGTTTGGGCTTGAATTTCTTCGTAGTTTTTGCTATAAAAATATATTCCCGATGAAAGAAACGCTAAACAAATGAATGCGTAAATAAAACTCTTATTGATTTTCTTGAAATACAAAAAATATTTAATAATCCATTTTTTGTGTCGGATTTCTTGCTTAAAAATATAGTTTTTAATTTCATTTTCAGTGGTAAACCAGTTGCCTCCCATTTTTTCCCCTTGAATCTCTTTTTTACGTATTAACGAACTCAAATAATCCTGGTGATAACCAGAAATTTTTGATGCTTGATGCAATGAAATTACTTTTTTTAGATTTTCCATTTTTAAATTTCGTACGTGATCCATTTATATAAAGATATATAATAATATATCGGATAAACAATACACAAGAAAAACATATCTCGGATGGACGATATCTTTTTATATCCTATATATTATAGTATGGCGCGCGCACTATATCTAATAGTTATCCACAGGTAGAATTCAGAGTTTTTATTTTCCAAGTGAGTTAATTTTTTCTTGAATTCTGTCTTCTTCAGCTTTAACTTCTTTGATTTCCTTTGCAAGCATATCATTCACTTTTTCAAGTCCAGAAACTTCTGTTCGCAGTTCATTTATATCCTCCGCTTTTTTAAAATAGCTTGCTACAAAAGATCTGTGTCTGCGCCTAAGCAATATCACTATAATAATGCCTAAACCAAATAACGCATAAAGTATGACAACACCAGAATTACTTTGAATTGCCGAAAACAAAGAATTTTCCTTTTTTTCTTGTTCAGGAACAACTATCCATTTTTCTGTTAGCAAAGCTCTGTCACTGGAGCTGATTTGTGATAAACCTTTTTCAAGAATAGATTGCAGAATTGAAATATTTTTAGGTATCCCAAAAGAAGGCTTGTATTCAAACCCTGTGCTTCCAGCAATTTTTACACTGCTAAGCACTTGTTTTGACAAGAAATATGAAAGTGACGCGACATCCATCGTCGCGGCATCTATTTCGCCGAGTACCACCTGTTGAAGACTTATTTCGTCATCGGTCATTTCGTCAATGACTACTCGGGGATAATTGATGCGAATATACGCTTCTAAAGCGGAATCGTTAACCACCCCCACCCGCTTGCCATTAAAATAATTTAAAGTCAGTCCCGTATTTTTTTGATAATCTTTGCGCACAACAATCACCGCAGGACTGGTAATATAATTTTCAGTGAACAACAAGAATTGTTCTTTATCCTTGTCGGGCGTTATGATTGCGACAACATCGCCTTTGTCTTTTTGGATATCTTCCATTACTTGATTCGCCGGCCTTGGAGTCAAATATTGTATTTTGGCTCCGATTTTTTCTGCTATAAGCTCAATATAATCTATCGAAAGACCTTGGGGATTGCCGGCTGTATTTTTATAAGAGTATGGCGGAGCGTTTTCTTCCGGATATACCACTATGGTATTATTGCGAGATTTAAGCCAAAGATTTTCGGAGGGAGACAAAAGATCCTTCGTTTGGGCAAACAAAGGAGTAACAGTAATAGATAGAAGTGATACAATTATCAGAATAAATTTCCATTTTCTTAGCATAACTTTAAATATAACATTATTTTATGAATTACGATATTTTATCAATGTTTTGATCCAACATTTTATCTTGACGTTCTAGCTGATGACCGGACAATTCAATTTTTTCTTCTTCAAGACCAAGTTTTTTCTTAAGCACTCGCATTCGCTTAAACGAATACCAAGGGATAAAATATATTATAACAATAAGACCAACCACAGGTATGAGAAGACCAAGCACATTAATCAGCACAACCAGCATTTTCACAATTTTGCTGTCACTCACTAGAAGTTGCGCTCCGAGACCCGGTTTTTCAGTGTTGGTATTAATGTCAACCAAGAAAGGCGTAGTGTTATAGACTCCGGCCATCAGGTTTTTCGCGCTTATATATTCAAAAGCGCCCGACGCGTCACCTTTAACAAAAACTTCGTCAAGTTTCTTCTTTTTGGTTTGAAAAAGCGCAATTAATTTTTCACCGACTGATTTTACGGATACATCTTTAAAAATTATTTTAGTAAGAGTATTCGGTCCGCCCTTGCCTTTGACATATAAGTTATCAGTTGAGCCCACAAGAGATGAATAGTCTGTTATGACCGGCAGAATTACCGGTTTTGGACTTGATACGCCTGCAATTAATTTATTTTCAAAATATGTTGGACTTGGAATAATTTTAAAATCGGTGGAACTGAGTGTGGTAATAACGTTTGTGCCGCGACCATCATTGGCGAGAATTGCGCCTTCCCTAAACTTAAGCAGAACAATTCCTTTATTTTTGGCTTCCAGGGTGATGCTAAAGACAAATCCGTTTGTATTTTGAAAACCGGGATTTAAAATAACTCCTTCAAATAAAATGCTATCAAAACGCAACTTCGGTTCCTGTGTCCATAAATTTATAATGCTTTTTTCTTTATTGACAGAAACGACACGCACTAATTCCGGCGGATATGACAGGATTCCAGAAATCGCATTGATAGATTGGAGGGGAGAATTTATTTTTACATCAATGGTGACTCTCTCGCCTTCCTGTATTTGCGCAGGCCTTGCGCTGAAGAATAGATTAGCGGATTGCGCATCTCGGGCAGAGCTAATATTTATGTAAAAAGTCAGATTCGCAAAGAGAACGAAGAGGAGCAGAATGCTCTTATTTTGACAATTTCTCATACCTATATTTTAACAATTTATATCCTATAATGCCAGAAATTGCAATAAAAAGAATCGTCCAAAAAATATAATTGGGTGAATTTGGCGGATTGGATGAATTTGCAATGTCGTCATTTGCAGAATTTTCTTCTTGTTTTTCAATATCGTTATTCGGATTATTTTTTATTGTCACCAGAGATCCAAGCTCTTCATGTAAAAGAGGTGTGCCAAAACCGTCATGTTTGAGAATTTTTGAAAAAATAAAAGAAAATTTTGCTTCACCCTCGTCCTTTGTGGAAAAAAATAAACGAACAACCGGGATTGGAGATAATTCATTTTTTTTCGCATCATATAAACCCGGAACACCCCCCGGGATTATGCCACTTAGATATATTTTCCCCTTTTCCGCATATGGCGGATTAATCCAAAGTTTTACTATGGCATTATCGTCCGAATAACCTGCAAAAGATAGCAGATCTTGATTGTATTCTACAATGAGCTCAACGGAATTTATCAAAACACCGTCAGTTCCTTCATTTATACTAACTGGCGCGTTAATAGAAACATTTGCGGCAAATAAATCCTGCGCCGAAAAAATAAGCAGTGAAAGAAAAACTGTTGCAATAAATAAAAAATTTTTGATCATTTTAGGCGTTCCAATAATAAGCAAGGATTGAGAAATCTATTAAATCCACAATGTTATCTTTGTTAATATCAACACAAACCGGAGGATTTTGTTTTTTATACCAAAAAGCCAATACTGAAAAATCCGTTAAGTTTATCGCTCCATCAGCATTACAATCGCCGGGGATATTCAAAGTAACATCAGTACTCTTTATATTTGTATCACCGATTAAAAATTCCACAAGCTTACTGATACGGATATCGTCTGTATATTTTACATATGTAAAATAATTGCCTTTGGAAAAATTCATAAGAGGGAGCGTAATATTATAGCGGCCAGTGTCGCGAGCATTTAAGGTAAACATGGTTGATTTTTTATTCTTATCCTCAATTACTATTTGGAG
>LBSW01000028.1 GCA_000990145.1 Parcubacteria group bacterium GW2011_GWB1_37_13
GCAATATCACAAAAACAGATCAGAATTTTGGCGGATTCTTTCTGGTCATCCGATTGTAACAATAGGAGAAAAAGAAATGAAAGCATTGCCCGGCGACGAATTCACAATCGCAAAGGAAGAATTACATCGCATTCGCGCCGAAGACGGTGCTACGCAATTTTTAGAAATTTCTTTTGGCAAATTTGATGAAAATGACATTATAAGACTAGAAGATAAATATGGTCGCGCTTAAAAAGCTCCGACGCCCGAAGGGCTCGAGTTCCCGATCTAAAGCATCGGGAAAAAAAATAATAAAAAAGAAAGTTTTAAGAAAGAAGACGGTAAAAAAAACCACCAAAAAAGTTTCCGTTCTTAATCTTAAAAGATCAAAAAAAAATCCCATTATTGAACCGAATAGCAATATGCATTGGGAGTCAAAAGCGACATTTAATCCCACCGCTTTTTTTCACGATGGGAAGGTGCATATTATTTATCGGGCCATTGGAGATAATGATATTTCAGTATTAGGATATGCAAGAAGCGATGATGGTTACAATATTAATAAAGGATTAAAAGAAATAGCCTATTATAATAAAGATAGACCGGTAATTAAAAAAACAACAATGCCAAGAATTATTATATATAGTTCTGGTGGCGGCTGGGGCGGAGGATGTGAAGATCCGCGCATTACGCTTTTAAATGGGCAGGTATATATGATATACACATCCTTTGATGGGTGGGGATCCGTGCGAATGGCTTTGACATCCATCAGTCTTGCGGATTTTATATCCAGGCGTTGGCACAATTGGAGGGAACCGGTGTTAATTTCTCCTCCTGGAGAAATACACAAAAATTGGGCGCTTTTCCCGGGTAAAATATCTGGACCCGCCTCTGAAGGGAAAGGAAAGTACGCGATTCTTCATAGTATTTCTCCCCGCATAATGATAGATTATTTTGACAGTTTAGATGAACTTGACGGAGATAATTATATACACAGTATCCATCAAGGCAGCCCTCTTTGGGAATCCAGGGATAAACTTACACGGGGTGTTGGACCTGCGCCAATAAAAACAAAATATGGCTGGCTGGTTTTATATCATAAAATGGAAAAACACGATTCTCACAGATATAAATTATGGGCAATGATTTTAGATTTAAAAGATCCAGCTAAAATTCTTTTTAATTCAAGCCAGCCGATTCTAGAACCGGATGAATGGTATGAAAATGAGGGATACAAAGGAGGAGTGGTTTATTCCTGCGGAGCAATTGTTAAAGGCGGGGAATTATTTGTGTATTATGGCGGCGCGGATAAAGTTTCTTGCGTTGCGACAGCTAATTTGGATAAATTCTTGAAAGAACTTGTGCATTCTAATAAATCAGTATTGGAAAGCAGAAAAATTAAAGAGTAATTTTATGTACGTCGTAAAAAGATCTCATCATAATCCAATTCTTCTTCCCGATAAAGACCATTACTGGGAGGCCTTTGCGACTTTCAATATGAGCGTCGTAAAAGCGGAAAGAATGTTTTATGGCGTTTATCGCGCTATTTCTGCGATAGATAGATTGCGTACGTCGCAACAACTTTCAATAATAGGCATTGGCAAAAGCAAAGATGGCATACACTTCGAAGATCGCGCTCCGTTTATCACGCCTTTGGAAGAATGGGAAAAATATGGATGCGAAGATCCGCGCATAACTTATTTTGAGGGACAGTATTATATATTTTACACAGCGCTTTCTAAGTATCCATTTGAAGCCAACGGGATTAAAGTCGCTCTGGCTATTTCAAAAGATTTAAAAAAAATTAGAGAACGGCATTTAATAACTCCATTTAACGCAAAGGCGATGACGCTTTTCGGAGAGCGCGTAAACGGCAAAATCACAGTGATTCTTTCAGTGAATACAGATATGCCTCCTGCTAAAATTGCTATAGCGCAGTTTGATAAAATAGAAGAACTATGGGACTCCAATTTTTGGGAAAAATGGTATAAAGATGTGGACAAGCATACTATTGATCTAAAAAAATCCCCCTACGACCACATTGAAGTCGGTGCTCCGCCCATTAAAACAAAAACAGGTTACCTTCTTGTATATTCTCACATCCAAAATTATTTTCCCTCTCCGCTTAATTTAGATCGCATATTCGGGATTGAGGCGATAATTCTGGATTTAAATAATCCACTCAAAGTTCTTGGGCGTACGCGCGGTCCCTTGCTTGCTCCTCGAGAAGCATATGAACTTTTAGGCTATGTTCCAAATGTAATTTTTCCAACCGGCGCAATTATAAAAAAAACTGCCGGCCAATTGGCAGGCGGGGATAAGCTTTTTATATATTACGGAGCGGCCGATATGACAGGTTGTGTCGCCTCTGTAAATTTGAACGATCTTATCGGAACTATGCTGAAAAAAGAAAATTCATGGTGGTGTTTCAAGCGCAGCTATAAAAATCCGATCATCACGCCTAATAAAAAACATTTTTGGGAATCTAAAGCAACCTTCAATCCGGCGGCGATTAGAATACGAAACACAACGCACATATTATATAGAGCGTTTTCCGATGACAATATTTCTTGCATTGGATACGCATCAACTAAAGACGGCATTAACATTGACGAGCGGCTGCCAGAGCCCATTTATTTTCCAAGGGAAGATTTTGAATCAAAAAAAATTACCGGAGGAAATTCAGGATGCGAAGACCCGCGTCTGACAAAAATCGGTAAAAATATTTATATGTGCTATACCGCATTTGACGGCATTGGTCCGCCACGAGTCGCGATTACTTCCATAAAAGAGGGAGATTTTTTAAAGAAAAAATGGAAATGGACAAAACCTATTTTAATCACTCCGGCTGGCCTAGATGACAAAGATACTTGCATCTTTCCTGAAAAAATTAAAGGCCAATATTTTTTCTTGCATCGCGTGGGGAATGAGATATGCGGAGATTATTTAAAGTCGCTGAATTTTGAAATAAATACTCTCAAAAGATGCATCAGGATTATAGGACCTAGAATAAATAGCTGGGATAGTTTAAAGGTGGGCATCTCCGCTCCTCCTTTGAAAACAAAAAACGGATGGCTACTTCTTTATCACGGCGTTTCAAAAAGCCATAATACCTACCGAATTGGCGCAGTTTTGCTTGATCTAAATGATCCGGCAATAGTGCTTTCGCGCACCACTGACCATATATTTGAACCAGAGGAACCGTATGAAAAAGCCGGGATAGTTAATAATGTCGTTTTTCCGTGCGGAATGATTCTCCAAGACGGTCTTTTATATATCTATTACGGCGGAGCGGATACGGTAATTGGGGTCGCAACAATAAAACTCGATGTTGTTTTAAAAGCTCTTACGAGGAACATTAAGAAATAAAAATATATTTATCTTTTATTTATTTCCCAGAAGACATTTTCTCTAATTCTTCCTTTCCCCACAGAAGCATAAGTTTATTACCAATGACCGCTCTAAAATTTCCTCTGGAAACATTATCTGAATGATTAACACCTTCAGTGTATTTTTCAAGTTGAGCTTGCGTAATTAAACCTTTTGTGTAGTTATTAACATTATACCACATAACAGCATCTTCTTCAGTAAGGTCATCAGGATTTACATCAGTAAGTTCTATCATATCTATATATTTTTTTTTCGTTCAGCAATGAGCATTGTCATATCGGCGCGAAAAGTCGCCATATCAAGTTTATTTTCAGTTTCTTTTTTAGGGGTTGGATTAGGTTGTTTATCTATCTGTGACATAGATTTAATTATATATGATATAATAAATATATGCAAATAAATTTATTGGGGAAAAATATTGAGCTAACAGAAGCCATTAAAGACTATGTTTTAAAAAGAGTTACTAATTTAGAAAGATTGCTTTCTAATATAGAAAAAAGCGGAGGGGAAGTCAAAGTCGCTTTTGAAGTTGGGAAGAGTACTCATCATCATAAATCCGGCGAAGTTTTTCACGCGGATTGCTTGATTAAAATAAATGGAAAAGAGTTTTATTCAAGCGCCGACAAAGAGGACTTATATCAGGCGATAGACGCTATCAAGGACAGTCTTTATAATGAAATAAATAGAAACAAAGACCGCAGTCAGACCCTTACTTAACTAAAGTGGAATATAAATCACAAAATATGATATGTCAGAATTGTAAAGATAACTTCACGATAGGGTCAGAGGATTTTAATTTTTATGAAAAAATAAAAGTTCCTCCACCGACTTTTTGCCCAGAGTGTCAACGCACAAAACAGAAAAATGCGAAGTTAAATTTGAAACTTCTTATGCTCCGGACAGGCCGGAAATTGTTTATTGCGAAAAGTGCTATCAGCAGGAAGTATATTGATAGATATTGATAAATTACGCATATGCGTAATTTATCAATATTAAAAATTAAAATTATGGGAATTTTTTAAGGAATTCCTCATACTTTATTTCTTTCCTTCCTTCCGGTAAAACTTTTTTGATTACGAATTGATTATTTTCCAAAATAGCATCAGTAATAATAATTCTTTTGCCGTTTTTAAAGAAGAAAGTTCTAGGCCAAGAGGCATAAGCTCTGAATTTGTTGTAATTTTTGACAGCACCGTCATTTAAATCTATAAGTCCATCCCCTTTTTTGATTTTTTTGCAGTAAGTTGCCTCTTGTTCATTTTGGGAGGTTGCCTTGATTTTATCAGCAATAAATTCAAGCAGAATTTTTACTAAAAGTTCTGTTCCAATTTTTATCAAACGTTTGCGCAAATCCGGCGTTTTTTCATCCGGCAGGATTACAATTTTTTCTTGGGCAATTATTCCCCCGGAATCCATTTCATATTCCATTTTTTGGATGCTGACCCCTGTTTCTATATCTCCATTTAATATGGCGGATTCAACAGGAGAAGCTCCACGGTATTTTGGAAGCAAAGAATAATGAATGTTTATGGAACCAAATTTTGGAGAATTTATAACATTTTCCGGAATTATTTTTCCGTAAGCGACCACAATGGATAAATCCCACTTGGTAGTCGGACTACCACTTGGTAGTCCGACTACCAAGTTAAAGTTTTTATCTAATTTTTCCGGTTTTAAACAACATATATTATTTTTCTCTGCAAAAATAGCTACGGGCGAGGCTTGCATTTGCAAGCCTCGCCCCCTTTTTGCATCTGGCGAAGTAACAATAAGTGATGGAATGTAGCCGTTTTGTTTTAGAATTTCTAAAGTCTCACTGGCCACGTCCGGTGTGCCAAAAAATGCAAAATTTATTTTTTGATTATTTTTCATATTACTTTTTTGGAATCTCCTTTCTTATATCTTTAGCATGATCAATAAAAAGTATCCCATTCAAATGGTCTGTTTCATGTTGAAGAATTTGCGCCAATAATCCAGATGCGCCTCTGGTAAATTTTTTACCATTTTCATCATAGGCGGCAACAATAGCCTTTTTCGATCTAAAAGTTCTACCATAAAGAGGGCGAACAGAAAGACAACCCTCCGGCATCCATTCTTTTTCACGAGAAAGTTTAGAAATTTTTGGATTTATAAAAACCAAGTCTTTTGCGACAGGATTTTCTTGCGCTGGATTGTCATCTACGAGTGTTTTTGTAGCATCTATTTTTAAACTGTCGCTTTGCGCAGGAAATCCCGCCTTCAAAATTTTTCCAGATACCGTAAAAATGCGCAAAGAGTATCCTATTTGCGGCGCAGCTATGGCTACACCGTCATCTTGGCTTTGAAGCGTTTCAGACATCTCCTTCAAAATTCTTTTTATTTTTACCGTCTTAATATCTGATACAGGAATTTCTTGGGCTATTTGGCGTAAAATTTTTTCTTTTTTCTGAAGAATTTTTTTCATCTATTTAAGCTCTTTCAGGTATTCCAGAAGTTTATTTAATTTTACAGTATCTTGAGATCTATTTGACATATCTCGCACTATGACGGAATTATCAAGCGCCTCTTTAACTCCAAAAATAAGGCTATAAGGTATGGCTAGTTTCTCTGCTATAGCCAATTGCGAACCCAAACTATCTTTAGAAAGCGATTGGGTTATAGGAATATGAGCCTTGCGCAGTGTTTCAATTATATTTAAACTTTTTAATTTTGCTTCAGAGCCAAGCTGGATAAAATAAATTTTTGGTTTCTTTAATATGCGGGGCGCGAGCTTTTTATACCAAGATGATGAGACTATTCTATCCACTCCTATGGAAATTCCTACAGCGGGTACATCTTTTTTGCTTCCTATTTGGCGAGCCAGATAATCATAACGTCCGCCGCCGGCGAGCGCTAAAGGCGAACCATCCTCCGCGCCGGCTTGTTCTATAATTTCAAAAACAGTGCGAGTATAATAGGAAAGGCCACGCACTAAACTTTTATTTAAATTATATTGGATGTTCATCTCTTCCAGATATTCCAATACTTCTTTAAAATGTTTCTTGCAAGAAGGACACAAGAAAGAAACCGAATCAGGAGCATTTTTGTTTATTTCTTTTGTTTTCTCTTCTTTTGAGTCCAGTATGCGAAGCGGATTTATCCTTAAGCGTTCCCGATCTACGCTTGGAAGTTCGCTTATATGTTTTTTATAATAACTTGTAAGTTCTCTGATGTATGCGCCTCGACACTCTTTATCGCCGATAGAATTTATGTCAATAGAAAGATTGTTCGCTCCAGCTTCCTCCAATATGCTTATGCAAGTTTTTATCACTATCGCATCCATAATACTTTTTTCGCTTCCAAGCGAATCAAAATCAAATTGCCAAAATTGCCTATAACGTCCGCGCTGAGGTTTGTCATGTCTGAAGACTGGACCGGAATGATAAAGCATTACTGGTTGAGGCATATTTTGCATTCCGTGTTGAATATAAGCGCGTATTAGCGGCGCGGTATGCTCTGGTCGAAGTGCCAAACGATCTCCGCCCTTAGTTTTTAGCGTATACATTTCTTTTTCTATGATGTCTGTTCCTTCACCTATGCCCAAAGTAAAAATCTCTTCATTTTCCAGCATCGGAGTTTCGATTGGCTTAAAACCGTAATATACCGCAATTTCTTGCGCTTTTTCAAAAAATCCTTGGAAAGAATAATATTCTTCATTCATCAGGTCTCTCATTCCCTTAGGGGAAGAAACGCTTAGCGTTTTACTTTTACTTGTGTGTGCTGTTTTTTTCATCCCGTTAAAATTTTATATTTATTGCTTATAATTGCCCGGCAATACGCTTATTTTATTTATTGGCAACAGACGCAGGAACGCTCTTCCAATGATAAATTCTTTTTTTACCGCTCCCCAAATTCTTGAATCAGAACTGCCGCTTCTATTGTCGCCCATTACGAAATATTCATCGCTCTTTAATTCAAAATGCTTGTCATCATTTGATAAATTTTTTACATAAGGCTCATAAAGCTCAAATCCATTTTTGCGCTCTTCGTTTGTTACGGTCACAACACTGCCTTTTATTTCTATTGTTTCATTCGGAAGGCCTATTATTCTTTTGATAAAAAATTTTGTTTGATTATATGGATATCTAAAAATAACAACATCGTCTCTTTTTGGATTATTCAATTTGTAGGATATTTTATCTACTATTAAATAATTTGCGTCTTCAAAAGTAGGGACCATGGAACTTCCTGAAACAATAAATGGTTCTGCTATGAAAACGCGAATTGGAACGACAATAATCAACGCCATTACGGCAAAACGCACCAATTCCCAGAATGATTGCTTTTTTGTTTTTACCGGTTCTGTTGGTTTTATTGGTTCCATTTTCACAGTATAACACAAAAAATCCTTGACATTATATTGCAATTATATGTTATTATGTAGGAATGAAAATTGTTGTTGGCTTGGGGAATCCTGGAAATGAATACAAAAATACCAGACATAATACTGGGCGGATTATAATTGGCATACTTGAGAAGAAATTCGGAGACAAAACAGGAAAGAATAAAATTAAATTTCTTGCGCCAGATACTTTTATGAATAATTCAGGTAAAGCTGTAGCTTCTTTAATAAAAACAAAAAAAGATTTAAAGAATCTTGTTGTCGTATATGATGATATTGATTTACCGTTAGGGAAAATAAAAATTTCTTTTAATCGATCTTCGGGTGGACACAATGGCTTAAATTCTGTTATCAAAGCTCTAAAAAGCGAGGAATTTTTGCGTATTAGAATTGGTATTTCTCCTGCTACTCCAAAAGGCGTAATAAAAAAGCCGAAAGGGGAGAAAGCGGTGATAAATTTTATTTTAGGAGAGTTCAAAAAGCCCGAACTAGAAATCCTGAAAAAACTTTCTAAAAAAGTCGTAGAAATAGTAGAAACTATTTTCACCGGAAGCAAAGAAAAAGCGATGAGTTTGTATAACAATTAGTGATTTTATCTTCTATATAAACTTGTCGTTTCTTCATGGTCTTCTTCCGCTTGTTTACGCACCAGCTCAGCCTCTTTTTCATCTAAGGGTAAATTCTTGCTTCTTTTTTTGCGGATACTTTCTACTAATTCTTCATCCGTTCTATAATCTAACTTATATTTTATAGATGGATGTTTGTTGCTACTTTCTATTCTTGTTTTCATTTTTGAAAAATAAAATTATTAATAAAAATTTAAATTTCCTTTACTGCCTCTATTATAACGCTTTTTTCGCCATTACGCAAGGATACTTTTCCGGAAAACGCGATGCATTTTTCTGGGACTAATATATCAACAGATTCTTTGAATATAGAAGGAAAAGCAACAGCTTCTATAGAGCCAGTTAAATCCGATATTTTCAAAAATGCCATTCTTTCATTATTTTTTGTAATTACCTGTCTCGAAGTTTCTATTATTCCAGCGATAGTTATTTGTATGCCATTTCCTATTTCTTCTTTTATTTTTTTAATATTCACAAAGTCCCAATAATTCCTTTTCCCAAAGCAGTTTTTCAGCTTGTGTTGCAGTTGGCGCATCTTGAAGTTTGAAAGACAACGTGTCGGTTTTTAAGCCGCCAAAAAGGGAAACTTGATTTTCATTTTGTTTATTTTTTTCGTGATTATATTCCAGCATTCTTTCCAAATTTGCCAGCATTACTCCTCGGTCGCCCCAATCGTCCATACTCCCGGATTTGATCAATGCTTCCATAGATTTTTTGTTTAAATTTTTATGTTTAACTCTGTTTAAAAAGTCAGCAATTGATTTGAATTTACCATTTAATTTTCGTTCCCTTATTATACTATCGGAAATATCTGTACCCAGATTTTTAATCGTGTAGAATCCAAATCTAATCTTTTCACTTTTATTTTTAGTGTTTATAGTTGTGTCCTGTTCTGCAGGCAGACAAGTAAACACCCCAAAACTTTCATTAATATTTGGTGGCAGAATGGGAATATTCATATTTTTACATTCATTGATAATAACTGCAATCTTCTCCACATCGCCGGATTCGGCAGTAAGTATAGAAGCCATATATTCCACGGGATAATGGGCTTTCATATAAGCTGTTTGGTAAGCGACTTTTCCATAAGATGCGGCGTGCGCTTTATTGAATCCGTAAGCTTGAAAAGGTTCAAAAAGTTTCCAAAGTTTCTCAGCGAATTCTAAAGTTTGTCCATTTGAAATAATGCCTTTAGTAAATTTTTCTCTCTGCGCCGCCATTTCTTTTGGAATTTTTTTCCCGACAGCTTTGCGAAATTTGTCTGCCTCTTCCCAGTTGTATCCGGCAAGTTCGATAGCGGAAAACAAAAGATCGTCTTGGTAAACAATCAGCCCATAAGATTCGCCCAAGAATTTTTTCATCCGGGGATCAAGGTATTTTACTAATTGCGGATTATGCTTGCGCTTTATGTATTCCGGTATTGATTCCATTGGTCCGGGACGATACAAGGCGACCATAGCGTTAATGTCGTGTATAGAAGTAGGTTTTAATTCTTTCAAATATCTGGTCATACCGGAACCATTTAATTGAAATAGTCCTTCCGTTTGGCCATTTGCTAAAAGTTCAAAAGTTTTTTTATCATCGAGCGGAATATTCTCTATGTCTATGTTTATATTGTAAAATTTTTTAACCAAATATACGCTATCAGCCAGGATGGATAAGTTTCTGATTCCAAGGAAATCAAATTTCAGAAGCCCTGCTTCCTCAATATTGTACATATCATATTGAGTGATTATTTTATTTTCTCCTTTCGGGTCATATTGAAGCGGAACATATTCCACGAGCGGCAGGGGAGAAATAACAACTCCAGCAGCGTGTACGGAAATATGTCTCACACATCCCTCTAGCTTTTTTGCCAGATCTATTATTTTTTTTGTGTCCCTTTCGTTTTTATACGCGTCTTTTAATTCCCCAACTATTTCCATCGCGTGATCTATTGTCATTGGTATGCCTTGCGAACCCATCGGAATCATTTTTGAAAGCCTGTCACCAATAATGTAAGGGTAACCGAGCGCTCGAGCAACATCTTTGATTGCGCCCCGCGCCATCATTGTTCCGAAAGTTCCAATTTGAGCCACTTTATCTTCACCATATTTATTTTTGACATACTCAATCATTTCGTCTCGTCTATTGTCGGCAAAGTCCATATCGATATCAGGCGGCGATGGACGAAAAGGATTTAAAAATCTTTCAAAGGGTAATTTATATTCTATTGGGTTAACATTTGTAATGCCAAGCAGATATGTCGCCATTGATCCTGCAACCGAGCCTCTAATTGTTGTTAAAATTCCATTTTCTTTCGCATGACTCAAAAGGTCGCCGACCACGAGAAAGTATGGAGCATATCCTTTGTCTTTAATTATTTTTAATTCATACTCTACGCGTCTTTTTATCTCTGATGTTTCTTTTAAATTTAATCTATCCAGTCCTTTATATGTAAGTTCGCGAAGTTTTTCATCATAATTTTTTTCGTCTTTAACTTTAAAGTCGGGAAAAACCCATTTGCCGAGTTTAAGTTCCAAATTGCACATATCGGCAATTTTTTTTGTATTTTCAATCGCTTCTGGAATATCTTTAAACACCTCCAGCGCTTTTTTTGTGTCAATGAAAGAAAAATCATCATTAGAGAACTCAAATTTTGTCCCATCTTTTACATCACCTTGAGTATTTATCTGCAATAAAGTGTGGTGGGCGTCGTGGTCATCACTACAAGGATAATGTGAGTCTTGTGTAGCGACTATTTCAACTTCATGTTTTTTTGCTAGTTTTATCAGCGATGCGCGCACAGCCGTATCGTTTTCAACTGACGGATGGCGCTGAATTTCTATAAAATAATTTTCTTTGCCGAAAATATCCTGATATTCGCGTACGAGCTCATCGGCTTTTGCTGTGTCACCTTTCATTACTGTTTGCGATAATTCTCCACCTAAACAGCCTGATAGAGCGATGATACCTTTAGAATATTTTCGAAGTATTTCTTTATCCATTCTCGGTTTGTAATAGTAACCCTCAAGGTTGGCGATAGTGACTAATTTAATTAAATTTTTATATCCCTCTAAATTTTTAGCAAGCAAGGTTAGATGGTAATAACGTTTTGTGCCTCCAGCTTCTGTCGTTCTATCTGTGCGATTTCCGGCGGTCATGTATGCTTCTACTCCAATAATAGGTTTAATACCTTCTTTTTTAGCAAGTTTATAAAATTCAATCGCGCCGTACATATTGCCATGATCGGTGATGGCCATCGCTTTTTGCTAATGCCACTAAATCTTCAAGCTTTGAAAGCCCATCGAGTAGAGAATAATGACTGTGCGTGTGCAGATGTATAAATTGGGTATCTTGCGCTGGCATTTTCACATAATAACATATTTTGCTTTGTTGTTTTATTTGTTTTTTGGTACAATATAGATATGCAAAAAAGATATTGGTTAAGAAGTGGTATTATGTTGGGTGCTATATTTTCTGTGTTGGGTTACTTTCTTGTTGTGTCTAATGTCTCAGTACCCAATCATCTCAGTTACCTAAAAGATTGGTTTCTGGGAATACCTTTTTTCTTAAGTATGCTAACTGGTCTAGGACACATTGATATCATGAATACAGGTAAGATTGATTTCCTTGCCCAGATATCTTTCTTGTCGATTACTTTTTTGCTGTATTTTATTATCGGTGCTTTTCTAGGTTGGCTCTACGGAAAAATTAAAAATAGGAATAAAAGTATTTAATGTTGCGCCTGTCGTACTCATGGTGTATTATGTTTAGTATGGATGCTTTAATGAAAAAAATAAATATTGGGACACTTAATCGAAAGCCAGTCGTTATTATTCCTACAGATGCTTGGGATAAAATGCGTGCTCGTTTT